>JAURHM010000093.1 GCA_030833315.1 Burkholderiales bacterium | reverse complement strand
TTGCTGCAGGGTCCGCTTTTGGCGTCGGCATGATGCCCGGATCAGCCGAGCAGTCCGAGGACAGAGTCGCGTTCTTCCTGGAGTTCTTTCAGCGTCGCCTGCATGCGTGCCTTGCTGAATTCGCTCTGGTCGAGACCTTTGACGATCTTGTACTTGCCGTCCTTGCAGGTCACCGGGAAGCCGTAAATCATGCCGGCAGGTATGCCGTAGCTGCCGTCGGACGGGATGCCCATGCTTACCCAGGTGCCGGCCTTGGTGCCCTTGACCCAGTCGCGGATGTGGTCGATCGCTGCGTTGGCCGCGCTCGCTGCAGAAGACAGGCCGCGGGCGTCGATGATCGCGGCGCCGCGCTTCTGGATCGTCGGGATGAAATCGTTCTCCAGCCAGGCCTGGTCGTTGATCATGGGCCATACTTTCTTGCCGCCGGCGGTGGCCTGGAAAATGTCGGGGTACTGGGTGGCGGAATGGTTGCCCCAGACGGTGAGTTTCTTGATCTCGGTGATCGGCTTGCCGATTTTCTGCTCGACCTGAGTCAGTGCACGGTTGTGGTCCAGGCGCATCATTGCCGAGAAATTGGTGGGCTTGAGCTTGGGCGCGTTGTTCATCGCTATCAGGCAATTGGTATTGGCGGGATTGCCCACCACCAGCACCTTGACGCTGCGCTTGGCGACTTCGGACAGGGCTTTGCCTTGCGGCGCAAAAATCTTGCCGTTGGCTTCGAGCAGGTCCTTGCGCTCCATGCCGGGGCCGCGGGGGCGGGCGCCGACCAGCAGGGCAACGTCGGCGTCAGCAAAGGCGACCATCGGGTCGGAAGCCGGCACCATGCCGTGCAGCAGCGGGAAGGCGCAGTCGTCGAGCTCCATCATCACGCCCTTCAAAGCCTTTTGCGCGCGCTCATCGGGAATTTCCAGCAATTGAAGGATGACCGGCTGGTCTTTGCCGAGCATTTCGCCGCTGGCGATGCGGAACAGCAGGCTGTAGCCAATCTGGCCGGCCGCGCCAGTCACGGCTACGCGCATGGGTTGTTTCATTTGGAAGCTCCTGAATTTCCTGGGTTTTTGAGATTTGGCAGCGGCCGCGCAGAGGGAAACCGTATTGCGGCGCACGCCTTTGTGAACTGCTTCGATGATAGCGAAGGGGGGGAATTACGGTCAACAGAAGAGGGTTAAGCGGGATCAAGTTCCGTTCACACGCTGTCGATTGCACATTTTCAGCGTCAATTGCAATGGCGCTTGTCCATGCCAAAAGCGAATAGTTTTTCATTTTTATGTAAAAGTTGGCTTCATACCGGTGCATCATGCGGCACAGCATAACGAGATGTGGATAGCGGTTGCGCGATCTCTTTACGTGCGCGTCAACGCATACGGATCGCATGAACCGTTTTTACTGTTGAAGAGTGGTTTCTGCGTTTCTACGCTGGAGAAAAGCTGGTAATATTTCATGTGCTTAAAGGTAGTCCCGACACAATTCCGGTTGTGCCAAAAACTCTCAACTGATGCTGTTGCTTGCAATGCAGCATCGCGGTCGTTCCGGTGGGCTCTGCGGGTCTCTGTGAAAGCAGGAATCAGGCTTCCGCCGGTCTGTCGTCATGTTGAACGATAATTTGTAAATCAAGGAGAGCTGCGCGTGTCATCAACTGTGGCCAAAACCAGGCCCAAACACCTTAATCTGATGGTGATCAGGTTGCCGGTGGCGGGTTTCGTATCCATCATGCATCGTGTCAGCGGAGCGGTGCTGTTCCTGATGTTACCGCTGCTTCTCTGGCTGTTTCAGGCCAGCATCCAGTCCCCCGAGTCGTTCGCGAAGTTCCAGTCGGTTGTATCCAATCCGCTGGCCAAGCTGGTCCTTTTGGGTTTGTTGTGGGGTTATCTCCACCACCTGCTTGCCGGGGTTCGCCACTTGTTCCTTGACCTGCACGTTGGCGCCGAGTTGGAGACCGCCCGAGCGAGCAGCATCGTAGTTCTCGTCAGCGCCATCGTGTTGACTCTGGTTGTGGGAGTCCGGCTATGGTGAACCGTCAGGTAGTCGGCGCCCATTACGGGCTTCGCGACTGGCTGGCCCAGCGCATCACCGCGGTGATCATGCTGGTGTTCACGCTGCTGGTCCTGCTGGCGCTGCTCATGCTGCCGAAATTCGATTTCTGGCACTGGCAGGCGCTGTGGAACCTGTCGCTGATGCGCTATGCAGGCCTGCTGTTTTTTGTCGCGCTGCTTTATCACGCATGGGTCGGCGTGCGAAACATATTCATGGATTACATCAAGGATTCCGGCTTGCGGCTGACGCTGTATGTCGTGGTCATCCTGGCGCTGATTTCCTATGGCGCCTGGGCTGTGCAGATTCTCTGGGGCAAATAAGCAATGGGTATTACGACTCGGCAGTTTGATGCAGTAGTGGTTGGAGCCGGCGGCTCCGGCCTTCGCGCAGCCTTGCAGTTGTCCGAAGCGAACCTGCGGGTGGCAGTGCTCTCCAAGGTGTTCCCGACACGTTCGCACACGGTGGCGGCGCAGGGTGGCGTATCCGCCTCGCTGGGCAATGAGGAGCCCGATAACTGGCATTGGCACATGTATGACACCGTCAAGGGCTCCGATTACCTCGGCGACCAGGATGCGATTGAGTTCATGTGCCGCAAGGCCAATGAGGCGGTGATCGAGCTTGAGCACTACGGTATGCCCTTCGACCGTCTCGACAACGGCAAGATCTATCAGCGTCCCTTCGGCGGTCACACCAGCAACTACGGTGAACGTGCGGTGAAGCGGGCCTGTGCCGCGGCTGACCGTACCGGTCACGCCATGCTCCACACGCTTTATCAGCGCAATGTGCGTGCCAACACCCAGTTCTTTGTTGAGTGGATGGCGCTGGACCTGATCCGCAACCAGGCCGGCGATGTTCTCGGCGTGGTGGCGATGGAAATGGAAACCGGCGAAGTCTGCATCCTGCACGCCAAGGCGACCTTGCTCGCCACCGGCGGCGCCGGCCGGATTTACGCGGCCAGCACCAACGCCTTCATCAATACCGGTGACGGGCTGGGCATGGCGGCTCGTGCCGGTATACCGCTGGAAGACATGGAGTTCTGGCAGTTCCACCCGACCGGTGTTGCCGGTGCCGGAGTGTTGATTACCGAAGGTGTGCGCGGCGAGGGTGGCTTCCTGCTCAACAAGAACGGTGAGCGCTTCATGGAGCGTTATGCGCCGACCGTGAAAGATCTGGCCAGCCGTGACGTGGTTTCTCGCGCGATGGCGACCGAAATCAAAGAGGGCCGCGGCGCCGGCAAAGACGCCGACCATATCCTGCTGAAACTCGACCATCTCGGCGCCGACGTGATCGACAAGCGTCTGCCGGGCATTCGCGAGATCGCTATCAAGTTTGCCAACGTCGACCCGGCCAAGGATCCGATTCCCGTGGTGCCGACCTGCCATTACCAGATGGGCGGTATCCCGACCAATATGCATGGTCAGGTACTTGCCGGTCACAACGGTGGGACGATTGTCAAAGGTCTTTACGCTGCCGGTGAATGTGCCTGCGTATCGGTGCATGGCGCCAACCGTCTGGGCACCAACTCGCTGCTCGACCTGCTGGTCTTCGGCAAGGCTTCGGGCGAGCAGGTGGTCAAGGATCTGGCGAGCGATGCACTGGCTCATCAGGACCTGCCGAAAGATGCGGCCGACCGCTCCCTCGCACGACTGGCGCGGCTGGATTCAGCCAAGTCCGGCGAAGATGTGGCGGAAGTTGGTGCTGAAATGCGCCGCACGATGCAGTTGCACTGCGGCGTGTTCCGTTTCCCGGACGGCCTTGCCGAAGGCGTGCGCAGGATGCAGGAGGTCGGCAAGCGCGCAGAGCATCTGTATTTCAAGGACAAGAGCAAGGTGTTCAACACCGCCCGTGTTGAAGCGCTGGAACTGGAAAATCTGGTTGAGGTTGCAACTTCGACGATGGTTTCCGCGCATGCCCGTCAGGAGTCGCGCGGCGCCCATGACCGCAGCGATTTCCCGGATCGCAATGACGCGCAGTGGATGAAACACACCTTCTGGTACAAGGACAACAACCGTCTTGAATACCGTCCGGTCAATCTCAAGCCGCTGACTGTTGAATCGTTCGAGCCCAAAGCTCGGGTTTACTAAGAATCAAGGAAGACAGATGCGCCTCTCTATCTACCGCTACAACCCGGATGTCGACGAAAAGCCGTACATGAAGGATTACGACATCCAGCTCGAACCGACCGACCGCATGCTGCTTGATGCGCTGGTCCGGCTGAAGTCTACCGACGACACGTTCTCCTTCCGCCGTTCCTGCCGCGAAGGCGTTTGCGGTTCGGATGCGATGAATATCAACGGCAAAAACGGTCTGGCCTGCATTACCAAAATCGCCGACCTGAAAGAGCCGGTGGTGATCCGTCCGCTGCCCGGCCTGCCGGTGATCCGTGACCTGATCGTCGACATGTCGCAGTTCTTCAAGCAATATCACTCGGTGACGCCTTACGTCGTCAACGAAACGCCGCGTCCCGAAACCGAGCGTCTGCAGTCGCCGGAAGACCGTGAGGAACTCAACGGTCTTTACGAGTGCATTCTTTGCGCCTGCTGCTCGACTTCCTGCCCGTCGTTCTGGTGGAACCCGGACAAGTTCGTTGGTCCGGCCGGCCTGTTGCAGGCTTATCGCTTTATTGCCGATACCCGCGACCAGGCAACGAATGAGCGTCTGGACAACCTGGAAGACCCGTACCGGCTGTTCCGCTGCCATTCGATCATGAACTGCGTTGATGTCTGCCCGAAAGGTCTGAATCCGACCAAGGCCATCGGCAAGATCAAGGATTTGTTGGTCAAGCGGACGGTGTAAGGAGTACGCGGATATGGGGGATATGGACCGTATCCGCTGGCAATGCCGTCGTGGATTGCTGGAGATGGACCTGATCTTGCAGCGTTTTCTGGCGGAGGACTTCGACAGTCTGACGCCGGATGAGCTGGTTCTTTTTAAAGAATTGCTGGGAGAGGTCGATACTGTTTTGTTGGCGTGGGTGATGGGGCAGGAGGAGGCGCCGAGGCGCTACGGTGCCCTCATCCAGCGCATGCAGAGGCAGTAACGGCGCGACTTGCAGATTGATGTATTACATAAGATATATAACTTAAGTAACTGATAATACGGAGATTGTTATGAAAGAAAAGCTCGCGACCCTCTCTTTCAGCGACGGCA
>JAURHM010000076.1 GCA_030833315.1 Burkholderiales bacterium | reverse complement strand
TGCCGCAAGGCGCCGGCTACCGGCTGCATCTGGAGCGGGTGTCCGCCGAACCGCTCCATCCTGCCGCACTCAATCGCGCCGTCGAGCGCATCATCGCCCGCTGTCCCGCGCAATACCTGTGGGGCTATAACCGTTACAAGGTGCCGGCGGGCGCAGAACCGCCGGTGACCGCCGCATGATGACGCGCCTCGGACTCGGCCTGATCTGGCTGCTGCACTGGTTGCCTTTGTCGCTGCTCGCCCCCCTGGGCCGTACCGCGGGATTGCTGCTCTATGCACTGGCGGCTGAACGGCGGCGCGTAGTGCTGACCAATCTGCGAGTGTGTTTTCCCGAGCTGCGCGAACAGCAGCTCGTGCAACTTGCGCGCAATCATTTCGCGGTGTTCATGCGCAGTCTGCTCGAGCACGGCATCTTGTGGTGGGGCAGCCGCGAGCGCGTGCTCGACATGGTACGCATTGAAGGTCTGGAGCACTGGCAGTCGGTCGCGAACCGTCCGGTGATTTTCCTGGCGCCGCATTTTGTCGGGCTCGACATGGGTGGCATCCGCATCGGCGCGGAGTATCGCGTTGTGTCCGTGTACAGCAAGCAGAAGAATCCGGCCTTCGACGCCGTGCTCTATCACGGTCGCACGCGGTTTGTAATGCCCGATCTTTATTCACGCCAGGACGGCATCCGGCCGGTGGCGAAGGCGATCAAGAAGGGTTTGCCGTTTTATTACCTGCCGGATATGGATTTCGGCGAGCGCGATTCCATTTTTGTGCCGTTTTTCGGCGTGACTGCGGCCACAATCACCGGTCTTGCGCGGATTGCCGCGCTGACCGGTGCAGTGGTGGTGCCAGCAGTGACCACGCAGTTGCCGGGTGGGGCAGGTTACAGGCTGCGTTTTTATCCCGCCTGGGATCACTACCCGAGCGGCGATCTCGCCGCGGATACGCGGCGCATGAATGCTTTCATCGAGGAGCGCGTGCGCGAAATGCCGGAACAGTATTACTGGCTGCACAAGCGCTTCAAAACGCGGCCGCCCGGCGAGCAACGGTTTTATTGATGGCGGCCCTTATATAATCGCGACACGCATGTTTACCAATCCCGACCAGCAGGCGCGCTGTGCGCTGCTGAAAGCCGTCAAGACCATCGCCGTGGTCGGCCTGTCGCCGAACGCCGCGCGGCCGAGCTACGGCGTGTCAAAGGCGATGCAGGAATTCGGCTTCCGCGTGATTCCCGTACATCCTGCGGCGAAAGAAATCCTCGGCGAAAAGGTTTATCCGTCGCTGAAAGACCTTCCGGAGCCTGTCGATCTGGTGGATGTATTCCGCAGCGCCGAATTCATTGACGGCGTTGTCGATGAATGTCTGGCTCTGGGCCTGAAGGCGATCTGGATCCAGGAGGGCATCGTCAATGAGCCAGCCGCGGTGCGTGCATTGGCCGGCGGCATGACCGTAGTGATGGACCGCTGCATCTATCGCGACTACCGGGATCAGTGTCGCTGACCACGGCGCCGGACAGAATAAATAAAACCGTGAAACTCAAATTCACCAAAATGCACGGCCTCGGCAACGACTTCGTCGTGCTCGATGCGACAGCGGCGCCGGTTGTGCTGACGGCCGCGCAGCTGCGTTTCATCGCCGACCGTCATTTCGGCGTGGGCTGCGACCAGCTGTTGATGGTGGAGCCGGCGCGTACGCCCGACACCGATTTTTACTACCGCATTTTCAACGCCGACGGCGGCGAAGTGGAGCAGTGCGGCAACGGTGCGCGCTGTTTTGTGCGTTTCGTTCATGAACACGGGCTGACGAAAAAAAACGTGATTCGCGTCGGCACGCAATGCGGCGTCATTGAACCGCGACTGGAAGCCGATGGGCAGGTCACGGTGAACATGGGGGTGCCGCAGTTCGAGCCCGCGCGCATCCCTTTTGATGCCCCGGCCCCGGCACCGCTGTATGATCTGGATGTTGCTGGAAAATCAATAAAAATCAATGCTTTATCGATGGGTAACCCGCATGCGGTGCAGATCGTCGCCGATGTCGATGCGGCACCCGTGGCGAGCGAAGGCCCGCTGATTGAATCCCATCCGCGCTTTCCGCAGCGCGTGAACGCCGGCTTCCTGCAGGTGCTCGACCGCAGCCGTGTGCGATTGCGTGTTTATGAGCGCGGTGCCGGCGAAACCCTGGCCTGCGGCACCGGCGCCTGCGCCGCTGTGGTGTCCGGTATCCTGCGCGGATTGCTCGATGCGCGCGTCAACGTCGCGACGCGCGGTGGCGACCTCGTTATAGTATGGGCAGGCGCCGGCCAGCCGGTGCTGATGACCGGCCCGGCGGTTACCGTATTCGAAGGCGAAATTGAAATACCCCACTGAACAGCAAGCAAGGAATTTTTACTGATGAATCCCAACGACGTCGCGGCCTACCTGAAAGACAACCCGGATTTTTTCGAGAACTACGCCGACGTGGTTGCCGACGTGATGATTCCGCACCCGCACGGCGGGCGCGCGATCTCCATCAGCGAACGCCAGATCCTGACGCTGCGCGAACGTGCCAGGCAGCTGGAAGCGAAACTCAGCGAACTGATCCAGTTCGGCGAAGAAAACGACGTCATCAGCGAAAAAGTGCACCGCCTGTCGCTGGCGATGATTGCCGCACGTGACCTGCCGGCGATGCTGCATGCGGCTTCGTTCAATTTGAGCGAGGATTTTGCGGTACCGCATGTCGCGCTGCGAATCTGGCATGCAGGCGCCCCCGCGGGTGCACCGGAGTCCGGCGCGTCCGAAGCCACGCGGTCATTTGCCGCCGGACTACAGCATCCCCATTGCGGTCCGCTGGCGATGGCCGATACCGCCGGCCTGTTCGGCGAAGCGGCGCCGCTGCTCAAATCCTTCGCCTATGTCGCGCTGCGCGGACAGGACACTTTCGGTCTGCTGGCGATGGCGAGTGAGGATGCCCAGCGTTTTTATCCCGAAATGGGCACGCTGTACCTGACGCGCATCGGTGAGGTGGCTGCGGCCTGCCTGCTGCGTTATCTGGAACCGGCGTGACCGCCCGCGGGCGCAAACAAACGCCGGCAGAGCCGGTTTCCGTTTCAGGCCCCGCGCAAAAACTGCTGCAGGGTTATATCGAACACCTGACCCACGAGCGCAGGCTGTCCGCGCACACCACCAAAAACTACAAGCGCGACATCACGGCCCTGCTGCTGATTGCCGGCGATA
Source organism: Burkholderiales bacterium (assembly GCA_030833315.1). GTDB lineage: Bacteria > Pseudomonadota > Gammaproteobacteria > Burkholderiales > SG8-41. The sequence goes on along the minus strand of JAURHM010000076.1, from coordinate 7,174 downwards.
CGCCACCGTCGAAACTGACGGCGCACGACATCCGCCGCGCCATTGCCCAGCTGCATGGCCGCGGTCTTGATGGCCGCAGCCTCGCGCGCATGCTCTCGGCCTGGCGCGGTTTTTATCACTATCTCGCGCGTGATCACGGTTGCGCGCAAAACCCCTGCATCGGCATCCGTGCGCCGAAAAGCGCCAAGCGCCTGCCCGATGCGCTGTCGCCGGATGATGCGCAACAGCTGGTTGAAGTCTGTGACGACGATGCGCTTGCGGTACGCGACCGCGCGATACTGGAACTGTTTTATTCCTCCGGGCTGCGATTGGCCGAGCTGACCGGCCTTTCGCCGGAAGACATCAATTTCGCCGATGCAACGGTGCGCGTCACCGGCAAGGGCGGCAAGACCCGTATCGTGCCGGTCGGCAGCCACGCTGCAACGGCATTGCACGCCTGGCTGGAACAGCGTGATGCGCTGCCCGTTGTCGATGCCCATGCGCTGTTCGTCAACCGCCAGGGCCGGCGTCTCGGACCGCGCGCCATACAGTCCCGCGTACAGCAGCGCGGATTGCGCCAGGGGATTGCCAGCCGCGTGCATCCGCACATGCTGCGCCACTCCTTTGCGTCGCATGTGCTGCAGTCGAGCAGCGATTTGCGCGCGGTGCAGGAAATGCTCGGTCACTCGAGCATATCGACGACCCAGGTGTATACACAACTGGATTTCCAGCATCTCGCCAAGATTTACGATGCCGCGCATCCGCGCGCCAAACGCAAAGACAAATGATGCGACTGATTCTGAAGCCCGGCCGCGAGAAATCGCTGAAGCGCCGGCACCCGTGGATATTTTCCGGCGGCATTGCCCGCATCGAGGGTAAACCGCAACTGGGTGATACGGTTGAAATCTGTTCGGCCGACGGCGTGTTTATGGCGGTGGCAGCCTACAGTCCCGAATCACAGATCCGAGCGCGGGTGTGGGACTGGAAGGCGGTCAATATCGACGCGGACTTTTTTGCGCTGCGGATCGCCCGCGCTGCCGTAAGACGCAGTGATTTCGATGTCAGCGGTGTCAGGCTGGTGCATGGCGAATCCGATGGATTGCCCGGTGTTGTCGCCGACCGCTTCGGCGATACCGTGGTCGTGCAACTCCTCAGCGCCGGCGCCGAACGCTGGCGTGGCGCCATCGCCGATGCGCTGGCGGCATTGCCCGGCGTTACCCGTGTGGTCGAACGGTCTGACGCCGACGTGCGTATGCTGGAAGGATTGCCGCCGCAGTCGGGTTTGTTGCGCGGTGTTGCCGCACAGGAGCCGCTGGTTGTCACCGAACACGGGCTGCAATACGGCATCGACGCCGAGCATGGCCACAAGACCGGCTTTTATCTTGACCAGCGCGACAACCGGTTGATGCTGCGCGGCATGGTCAAAGACAAGGCCGTGCTGGACTGCTTTTGTTATTGCGGCGGATTTGCGCTAAATGCACTCGCCGGCGGTGCGAGTGCGGTGACGGCCATCGACAGCTCGGGGTCGGCGCTGACGGCGGCGCAGGCCAATGCGCAGCGCAATCAATTGCCGGCGGCCGAGTGGATTGAAGCCGATGTGTTCCAGACGTTGCGCAAATACCGCGATGCCGGCCGGAAGTTCGACGTCATCGTGCTCGACCCGCCGAAGTTTGCGCCGACCGCCGCACATGCAGAAAAAGCGGCGCGCGCTTACAAGGACATCAATCTGATCGGTTTCAAGCTGCTCAATCCGGGCGGCGTGCTGATGACTTATTCCTGTTCGGGCGGCGTCAGTCCCGACCTTTTCCAGAAAATCGTTGCCGGCGCCGCCTTGGATGCCGGTGTCGATGCGCGCATTGAAGGCTGGCTGCACGCCGCTGCGGATCATCCGGTCGCGCTGAATTTTCCTGAAGGGGAATACCTTAAGGGCCTGCTTTGCCGCGTCTAAAAGTTGCTTAGTGCGGCGGATGCCGCGGCGGTACATTATCGATGCCGCCTTCGTGCCAGGGGTGGCATTTGCCGATGCGGCGGATGGTCAGCCAGGCCCCTTTGATCGCGCCGTGGGTTTCAAGGGCTTCACGGGCATAAGCCGAACAGGTCGGATAAAACCGGCACTGCGTGCCGAAGAACGGCGACAGCAGCAGGCGATAACCATCAATCAGGAAAATGAGCACGGTTTTCATGGAATGTGGCAAGTATATCTTGGGCCGTTTGCGCGAGTCGCGGCGCTCTGCTTAAATCGCCGCCTGGATTGCAACGTTAACGGGAACCCCTTTGTTTGAACTCCGGCAGCTGACACACCACTACGACGGCAGCGAAGTGCTGCGCGTGGATGCATGGGCCGCAGCCCAGGGCGAGCAATGGCTGCTGCTGGGGCCGTCAGGAAGCGGCAAATCCACACTGTTGCATATTCTCGCCGGCATTCTGCGGCCTGCGGCAGGAAGCGCTGGTATTGCAGGACAGGATCTTTCCGCACTCTCCGCTATGGCGCTCGACCGGTTCCGCGGCCGCAACATCGGCATCGTGCTGCAGCGACTGCATCTGCTGCCCAGTCTGACCGTGGCCGAAAACGTGCAGCTTGCACAGTATCTCGCCGGCTTGCCGCAGGATGCTGCGCGCGTGCAGGAAGTGCTGGCCGGCCTCGACCTTGCTGACAAGGCCGATGCCCGGCCGCATGCCCTCTCGCACGGCCAGGCACAGCGCGCAGCGATTGCGCGTGCCGTGGTCAACCGCCCGCGCCTGTTGCTCGCCGATGAGCCGACTTCGAATCTGGATGACAGCCGCTGCGCACAGGCGCTCGATCTGCTTCTCACGCAGGCGGCTGCCTGCGGTGCGACGTTGGTCATTGCAACCCACGACCAGCGCGTGAAGTCGCGTGTCGCCAAACACCATCAGCTCGGGGTGGCGTGATGAATCTGGTCAGACTGTCCGCGAGTTATCTGCGCGCGCGCGCCCTGAACACGACATTGCAGGTGCTGCTGTTCGCGCTGGGCATCGGCACGATAACCCTGCTGTTGCTGGCAACAACCCAGCTTGACCAGCGCATGCGCCGCGATGCACAGGGCATTGATCTGGTGATCGGCGCCAAGGGCAGTCCGCTGCAGATCATCCTGTCCGCGATTTATCACCTCGATGTGCCGACCGGCAATATCGCCTACAAGCAGGCGAAGGAAATTACCGCGCACCGCGCTGTCAAAAAAACCATCCCGCTGGCGCTCGGTGACAGCTACCGCGGTTTCCGTATTGCCGGCACGACGCACGATTATGTCGCGCACTACGGTGCGACGATGGCCACGGGGCGCCTCTGGCAAAAACCGCTGGAGGCGGTCATCGGCGCCGAATTCGCGGCACGTACCGGGCACGCCGTCGGCGCGAAATTTGCTGGCGCACATGGTCTGGGCGATGGCGGCGATGCACATGAAGATGCTGATTACACCGTGGTCGGCGTGCTGGCGCCCAGCGGCACCGTGCTCGACCGTCTGGTGCTGACTTCGGTGGAAAGCGTCTGGGCGGTTCATGCTCAGCATCAGGGCATTCACGATATTGAAAATGCCGCCGCTCAGATGAAGGACGAGGAAAAGGAATACACCGCGTTGCTGGTGCAATATGCGAGCCCGCTGGCGGCGGCGATCCTGCCGCGCTATGTCAACAACAACAGCGAGATGCAGGCGGCCTCGCCGGCCTATGAAACCGCGCGGCTGTTCAGCATCATCGGCGTCGGCACCGACGTACTGCGCGGATTCGCGCTGGTGCTGGTATTTAGCGCCGCGCTGTCGGTGTTCATTGCGCTGTACAACGCGCTCGAGGAGCGCCGCTATGATTTGGCGATCATGCGCACATTGGGCGCCTCGCCGTCACGGCTGATGGCGCTGCTGCTCGGCGAGGGTATGCTGCTCGCCGGCATCGGCGGCCTTTGCGGTATTGCGCTGGGCCATTTGTTCACCGAATTGACCGGCATGGCGATGCGCGCGGCTCAGCAGGGCACGATCACCGGATGGATCTGGCTGCCCGAGGAGTTCTTTGTGCTTGCCCTGGCCGTCGGCGTCGGCGCACTGGCGGCACTGTTGCCGGCGTGGCGGGCGTATCGAACGGATATCGCGGGAACGCTGGCGCGGGGCTGATGCTCCAAAAAAATCCAAGCCGGTCTTCCGGCATTCATGATCCAGGAGATAGCGATGAAATTCACTGGGATGTTTACTGCAAGTATGATGACCCTCTCACTGCTGGCCTTGCCTGCCGGTGCGGCTGAAAAGGGTAAAGCCCATGGCGCAGCCGAAGCCAAAAAAGACATTGCCGATCATCGCGCGATGGCCGAGGCGCATTTGAATGCCGCAAAATGTTTTGAAGACGGAAAATCCGAGAAGGTTTGCCATGAACAGCTGGCCAAGGATTGCAAAGGATTGGCAATCGGCAAATACTGCGGCATGAAGCACAGCCACTGACCGTGCGCGGTGCCGGCCATTTTCGATAACTAATTGATTTAATTGAATATTATGAGAATCCATTGCGGAATCATGCTGATGGCCCTGGTCCTGCCGCTTGGCGCCCAGGGTCTTCAGGGCTCGGCATCCAAGGACCTGATGAGAAAGCCGGTGGAGGCGGAAGCCAATCTGCCGCCGTCGCCGTATGCCTCGAAACCGCTACCGGAACTCAAAGGCGTGGTGTCGTGGAAGACGCTTGCCGACGTCAAAACCGTGAAGCAGAAAGACCGCTTCATGCCCGAGTTCGGTAAAAGCGTCGCGACCCTGGATAAAAAGGAAGTCAAAATCCAGGGCTTCATGATGCCGCTCGACATGGGCGAAAAACAGGCGCGCTTCATTCTCGCCGCGCTGCCACCGACCTGTTCCTATTGCATGCCCGGCGGGCCCGAGCAGATGGTCGAGGTGCAGACCAAGACGCCGGTGAAATACGGCTTTGAACCCATCGTCATCTCAGGCCGCTTTTCCGTGCTGCGCGATGATTCGATGGGGCTCTACTACCGGCTGACCGATGCGGTCGCGGTGACTACGCCGCGCTGATTCCGTTTCGAGCACGGTCCGTCCGCTGTTCAGCAGGGCCTTGCGCGCCATCGCTTTGCGTTGGGCGCTGGCGTTGCTGCTGGTGGCGTAGCAGGGCGCACTGATATAAGCACTCGGTCATGCCGCCGGGCATGCGCATTAATCCGTCGCAGCACTGCCTGTTCATGATCATTCTGCGTCAGTGCAGGCGGATGATCGGTCGCATGAACCAGTGGTGCGGCTGGCTTCCGGGCAAAGTGTATTTGACCTGGTCTACAGCAAGGTGCTGGGTGCTCTGCATGCTGGTCACCGGCAATCCCCTCGGCAGCGATTTGTTTGAAATGACTTCACCGGCTTCTGTGGTGCAGGGCCAAGAATTGTTTGGCCTGCACAGCTCCACCCTTGGCGACACGCTGGACGGTTTGCCCGGTGTGGCGTCAACCGGTTACGGTCCCAATGCCAGCCCCCGGTGATCCGCGGCCTTGATGGTGACCGAATCCGTATGCTGCAGAACGGCAGCGGCACGCTCGATGGTTCATCACTGAGTTATGACCACGCCGTATTGATGGATCAGCTGGTCATCGAGCGTGCGGAAGTGGTGTGCGGGCCTTGCACTGTTTTGCGGTGGCAGCGCCGTCGGCGGTGTTGTCAACGTCATCGACAACCGCATTCCTCAGGCTGCAGTGCAGGGCGTGACCGGCCGCGTCGAAGGTCTCTTTGATAGCGCCAAGAGCGAGAGAGCAGGGGCCGCGTTTTGATTCGGCACAGTCGCGCAACTTCAATGGCAACAGCGGCGCGTTGGGAGTGGTCTGGAATTTCAGGCCGGGGCTGACTCTCGCCGTTAACGGGGCTTACACCGAACGCGCACCGACTTATTACGAGCTGTATGCCAACGGTCCTCATGCCACGACCGGCGTTTACGAAACCGGCAATACGGCATTCGGCAAGGAAAAGTCGAAAACGCCGGATGTCACGCTGCGCATGAAATCCGGAAAACATTCGGGCAGCGTCGGCGTATTCCAGAACCACTTCGACAACTACATCACGCTGATCAATACCGTCAGCACCTGCGGCGCCGACGGCGAGCTCAATCCGCCGGATGCCGGCGACGGCAAATCACTGAACACCGGTTAGGAAATCCTGCCGGAGTTTGCCTATCGTATGGTGCCGGTGCAGTTTCGCGGGATTGAAGGCGAGGGCCGTTTCCGGGTGATGGAGTGCGGCGGCATCATGGATCTGCTGGTCAATGCGGGTTATGTGCGTGCCTGAGATCAATCGACCGGACTACCGCTACCGCGCATGGCACCGCTGCGCTACGGCTTCGGTGCGGATTATCGCCAGGACCGTTCCGGCGCACGCGTCGATGCGAATATTGTGGCCGGGCAGGACCGCGTCGCGGCCGGCGAGTTGCCAACGGATGGTTACACCATGCTCAACGCGTCGGTCAGTTACCATCTGCCGGCGCCGGGGGTCCGGCTCGAGACTTTCCTGCGCGGACAATTCTGAGCCCTGACCGGTTGCCGCCGCAGATGGAAATCCGTTCGCGGCGGCAGTGAAACCGGGGAATTTGTCCGGCGCTTGCCGTTTCGCCGATAATGCCAACCCTGCTGCTTTGAACCTTTATTGTCATCACCATGCATTTCGCCGCAGCCGCACCGTCAGTATCTGATCGCGCCGACCCGATCAAAGGGTCGCCGCGGCTGCTGGCCGCCTGTTTGTTCGGCAGCGTGGCGCTGCATGCAATGCTGCTGTTGATGTTGCCCGGATGGTGGCGCACGACGCCGCCCGAAATTCCCGCGACGCTGGATGTGGTGCTGGTACCGGCTGAAGTGCCGCAACCGGTGCCGCCGGCACTGCAACCGCGGGAACGCACGCCTGTCGCCAAACCCGCGCCTGCGGCAAAACCGGTGGCGAGCAGCGCGCGTCCTGAAATTGCCGTTGCGCAAACGACGGCAGAGTCTGCGCTTCCGGCAGTTGTTGAAACCGCGCGGGCTCCTGTTGCCGCCGCACCGGTTGCCGCACCGCGCGTCGAACCCGCGCTGACGCCGCCGTTATTCAATGCCGCTTATCTGCGCAATCCGCCGCCGCGTTATCCGCTGGCTGCACGCCGCAGCGGCGATGAAGGTACCGTCATGCTGCGTGTGCTGGTGACGATCGAAGGCACGGCGGCGCGTGTCGAACTCGACCGTAGCAGCGGC
>JAURHM010000098.1 GCA_030833315.1 Burkholderiales bacterium | reverse complement strand
TTATTGCGATGGCGGGGTGGATGCTGATCCCCGACAAGTTTGACGAGAACGATGCCAAATTCCCGAAGGCCGGTGTGTTTGTCACGACGCTGATCGCGTTCTTTCTCGCCGAGATGGGGGACAAGACGCAGATTGCCACGGCCGCACTGGCTGCGCAGTTTCAGGCGGTGTTGCCAGTGGTCCTCGGTACGACGCTGGGCATGATGATTGCCAACGTTCCGGCAGTCATCGTGAGCGACAGGATCGCCGACAGGATGCCGGTCGCCATTGTGCATTGGGTCGCTGCCGGCATTTTCCTGATACTCGGCGTCGCAACGTTGCTGGGGGCGGGTGAGTCGCTGGGCTTTTAAGGCAAACGAGTTCAGCAACCGGGGGGGCGATTGAATCCGACTTACGTTTTCAGCAGGCCAGCCGGTTTGGTTATTTTCGCCGCAGATTTTTATAAACTTGTTTTACCATACCGGCCAAAACGATGGCTGCGCGCGGCCTGTAGTTGTCGCGCGCCCAGAAAATTGCCGCAGTCCGTGACAATCCCGAGTCACGCAATTGTATCGAACTGAGCGAGTCTTCCTTGTCGAGCGGCCTGTCGGTTAGGATCGCCGCCAGCGGCCCGCAGCGGACGGTCGAAAGGGCGGCCTCGCTTGAATTCATTTCCATGATGATGCGCGGGGTTACACCGTGACGGGAAAATGCATCATCGATCAACTGTCGCAGCGGGAATTCGCGACTCAGCAGCACCAAATCCTGGCCATGTAGGTCTTTGATGCCGACCTTGGAGCGCCTGTAAAGCGGGTGATTGCGGTTTGAGACGACTGCCAGCGGAGCCGCCTGCAGCGGTTCTGTTTCAACCTTTTCCGAGTTTGCCGGAAGGTACCCCACCGCCAGATTCATGCTTCCGTCAAGAAGTTCGCGCTCAATGTCGATCAGTGAAAGTTGCCGCACTTTCATCTGTACGCCAGGATATTCAGCGCCGAATCTTGCAAAAACCTGCGGGAGCGGTGAGCTGCCGAAAGTGCGAAAAACGCCGACGGTCATCTGTCCCTGGATAAGCCCGTCCATGGCGGATAGTGCGTTGATGCCTGCGTCGATTTCCCTGACGATACGTAATGCATGGCTCTGAAGAACGCGGCCGGGATCGGTGAGCCTTATTTGACGTCCGATGCGGTCAAACAGCCGGCACCCCAGTTGCTGCTCAAGTTGCTTGATCTGATGTGAAAGCGTTGACTGGGTGATGTGCAGGGCTGCTGCTGCGCGGGTGAAGCTCAGTGTTTCCGTCAGTTTCAGGAAGTAATTCAGATGACGGATTTCCATGTTGAATGTATTTGTTGCCGATTTTTAATCTATCGATAGTATCGATAAATTTAATCGAAAAATATCATTTGATCAATTATATGGCCAAGACAAAAATAAAAGGTAGTTTGTTCGCACCGCTAACCCTATCTTTAATGATTAATAATGAATTTCAGCCTGACTGATCAGCAAAAAGCGTGGCAGTTGAGGGCGCGCGAGTTTGCGCAACAGATTCTTGCGCCCATATCGATATCCAAGGACCGCATTGCGGATCCGCGGGACACTTTTGACTGGGAAGTCATCCGTAAGGGCGGGGAACTGGGTTTTCGCACCGCGGCATTGCCTCGCGAGTGGGGTGGCCATGGCGTTGATCTTGTCACGCAGGCGCTGATCATTACCGAACTGGCCAAGGCCGACAGCGCCATCTCGAAAACTTTCAGTCAATGCTGGAAATGGAGCCACCTCCTGGCCAGTCACTGCAGCGATGACCAGAAGGGCCGGTTTCTTCCGGACTTTGTCTCAGATCAGACCTATCTTCTCGGACATGCCGGCACAGAACCCAATGCGGGGTCTGATCACAGAATGCCGCCGGAGGAGGATCCAAAAGCCGGCTGGCACCTGCGGGCGGAACGGCAGGGTGATGAATGGATACTCAATGGTGAAAAGTGTTTTATCGCCAACGGCGCTGTGGCAAAACTTTTCTTCGTTAGCACGCGAACCAACCCCAATGTGCGGATGCAGGAGGGCGGCACCGAGTTTCTTGTTCCCATCAACACGCCCGGTTTGCGGGTCGGCAAGGTTTTCAACAAAAACGGGTGGCGGTTCTACCAGAATGCCGAGCTGATATTCGAGAATGCTCGGGTTCCGCATGCGAATGTGGTCGGCGAGGTCAATGAAGGCTATAAGACCCGCGGTGGAGGATTTGGTGATCTTGAGTTGTCCGCCAATGCGCTTGGGATTTGCGAGGCCGCGCTGGAAATGGCCATGGAGCACGCGAGGACGCGCTGGCACGGTTCACGCTACTTCAAGGAAAACCAGAAGGTGCAGCTTATGGTCTCGGAGATGCATATGTTCACCGAGGCGCTGCGGTCTTTTGTGATGCGCGTGGCCTCTGAATCCGATGTGCTGGCCGGCAAGCACACGCCGAACAACGTCCTGTTGGCGAATTTCGCGACCGATGTGGTGCAGCGGGTGACCGCCTTGAACATCGAGGTACACGCGGCGGCTGGCGCCTACATGATGCCCGCCCGTGCCGACAAGCTGGCGCGTGACGCTTCAATCTGGACGCATCTTGCTGGCGACTCCGTTCAGCGCATGAAGGTTGTTCGGCGGATGAAGTGGGATTGATTTCAACAGAACGACTTAAAACCGGATCAAAAGTCTTATGTTCAATTTGCAGCTGACGCAGGAGCAGATCGAGTTCAGGGATACCGTCAGGGATTTTGTCCGTGACGTTGTCAAGCCTGCAATTCTTAACCCTGCCCGACTGCAGGAATTGCCGTTGCGTTTTCCGACGGACATTCTTGAGGAAACCGCCCGTCTCGGGCTGCGTTCCTTGCGACTGTCTGAATCCGCCGGCGGTGCCGGCGCCGATGAGCTGACAAGCTGCATGGTGCTTGAAGAGCTTGGCGCCGGAGACGCCGGGGTTGCCCTGATGATTGGTGAAACGGCGCGTCTGGGCCGCATCCTGTTTGACGAGGCGATGACGCCGGCCCAGTGTGAAATGTTCCTGCCCATGTTTCTGGATGACTTTTCTTTTCATTTGTCAGTCGCGAAACCCCTGCCCACATCGGATCTGGGGCTGGGTTATTACCGTCCCGGGCCCTTGTCCGAACCCGCCACAGTAAATGCCGTCCGGGATGGAGAAACATGGCTTCTCAATGGATGCGCAGAGTTTGTCTTGAATGCTCCT
>JAURHM010000092.1 GCA_030833315.1 Burkholderiales bacterium | reverse complement strand
TGTAAACGATCACCGGCTTGAACACGTTCAGCTCCATATGCCCGTTCGAGCCGGCAACCGTGATCGCGACATGGTTGCCCATGACCTGGGCCGCGACCTGGGTCATCGCCTCGGCCTGGGTCGGGTTCACCTTGCCGGGCATGATCGAGGAACCCGGTTCGTTTTCCGGCAGCAGCAGTTCGCCCAGGCCGCAGCGCGGGCCTGATCAAGTAATCCATGCGTATTGCCATTGAAGGGCTTGCGGCGCGCCATCCGGCCGCCGCAAGCGGCAGCCTGCCGGCGCTGAAACCGCTGACACTTACTGTTGCCCCCGGAGAACAGCTGGCCATCATCGGCCCCTCCGGTGCAGGCAAGACAACATTGCTGCACGCACTGGCTTGCGCACTGAAACCGGCGACAGGCCGGCTCCTGCTCGACGACATCGATCCGTGGAAACTGCCGGTATCGCAATTGCAGACGCTTCGCGGCCAGCTGTTCCTGGCGCCGCAGGCCCCGCCTTTACCGCCACGGCAACGTGTCATCACGGCGGTGCTTGCAGGACGGTTGCCGCGGCAATCGCTGCTCGCTAGCATGGCTTCACTGTTCTACCCTAGCCATATTCCGGAAGCACAGGCCGCACTCGAAAAATTCGGCCTCGCCGGCAAACTGTGGGAACGCGTCGACCGACTGTCGGGCGGCGAACGCCAGCGCGTCGGTTTGGCGCGCGCACTGGTTTCCAGCGCCTCGCTCTGGCTTGTTGATGAACCGCTGTCATCACTCGATCCTTCGCGGGCGGCGCAGGCCATCGACACCCTGACCCGGTCGGCACGCGAGCATGGCGCAACACTGATCACCTCCCTGCATCAGGTCGATGTTGCAAAACGCTTTCAGCGGATCATCGGCCTGCGTGACGGCGCGTTGCAGTTTGATCTGCCATCCACTGAAGTCACGCATGAACGGCTGGCCGCGCTTTACGCCCAGCATGAGGAAGAACTGCTCGGCGCAACGGCAAACGGCGAAGAGAACACCGCGGAAAATCCGCACATCGCGCCGCTGTACTGCCGATAGCCGCTCCACGACCTTGAACACTCCGGTCTCCGCCACCGTCGTTTCACCGCAACTGCGCGATCCCGCCTGGGTCTCGCGCTTGTTCTGGCTACTTGCCGCCGCCGTGCTGCTGGCACCGGCGCTGGTCATTACCGAATTCAAGCCTTGGACGCTGTTCGAGCCTGAAACAATCAAGTCGACGAAACGTTTCATTAGCGATTTTTTCCCGCCAAAAATTGAAACGGAGTTCCTGCTATTGGTGATGCGTGAAGCCTGGCGCACGGTCGCCATCGCCACAGCCGGCATGGCACTGGCCCTGATCATCGCCGTTCCGCTGGCCTTCATTTCCACCAGCGCGATTTCGATTTCGGCGCTGCCGGGACGCATGCACGCGTTGCCCTTTGTCCTGCGCCAGGCCACCCGCTGGCTGTTGATCGTGCTGCGCAGCGTGCCCGAGCTGGTGTGGGCGCTGGTGTTCGTTCGCGTGGTCGGCCTGGGACCGACTGCGGGCGTGCTCGCCATTGCGCTGACCTATGGTGGCATGCTCGGCAAGGTTTACGGCGAAATCCTCGAAAGCGATGAAACGCATGCAACCCATGCGCTGCTGCGCAATGGCGCCGGACGCCTGCAGGCTTTTTTCTACGGCCTGCTTCCGCAAAGCGCGCCTGAACTGACCAGTTACACGGTTTACCGCTGGGAATGCGCAATCCGCTCCTCGGCCGTACTCGGATTTGTCGGCGCCGGCGGACTCGGGCAGCAGATGGACAATTCGATGAAAATGTTCCAGGGGTCGGAAGTCGCGACCATGCTCATCGCTTTCATGCTGCTCGTGGCGGTCGCCGACCAGGCCAGTGCGTGGTTAAGGAAGATGCTGGCATGAGCTATCTGACGAGGGGATCGGCGGAACGCGGAGCAGGGGGCCCGCAAGCGGGGATGCGACCGTACAGCCGATCAAGGGCGCGAGATCTCGATCCCTTGCGCGTCTACGGGGTCAGATCCCCAGAGGGCCCCCTCTTCCTCCCTTCGACGCGCCCCGCGCAAGCATGGATCGGCTGCAAGGCGATTGCCAGCGGCGGCCGACAGCGCAGCACGAACTATTCGACTGACGGCATGGAGGCCGCGGCGTGAACACACTCCCGCCGAAGACCGCAGCAGATGCGGCAAACGAGGCTTACCGCCTGCCGCCGAAACTGTTTGATGCGCGCTGCGCCGCCTGCTGGTTCATGCTCGGACTGGCCGCTCTGACCATCGCAAGCTTCTGGTCACTGGATCTGCAATGGACGAAATTCCTGTCCGCCGACGCGCTTCGCAAAATGGGCCGTTTCCTCGCCGAACTGCTGACGCCATCAACAGATCCGGCCTTCCTGCTGAAGTTGGCTGGAGCCGGCCTGGAAACCATTGCCATGTCTGCACTGGGCACGCTGCTCGCCGCAACTGCCGGCCTTGCACTCGCATTGCCGGCCAGCAGAACCCATGCCGGAGACCCCGCCTACTGGCGTACACCGACAAGACTGATTCTCAATGGACTGCGCGCGATCCCGGAACTGGTGTGGGCGGCGCTGCTGATCATTTCGGCCGGCCTCGGCCCCTTCGCCGGCACGCTCGCGCTGGCACTGCACACGACGGGCGTTCTTGGGCGTCTGTTCGCGGAAGCCATCGAAAATGCGCCGCAAGGCCCGGCCTTCGCCTTACGCGTTCGCGGCGTGCCGCCGACACGGGTGTTTGTCTATGCCACCTTCGTCCAGGTGCTGCCGCAACTGCTGTCGTACACGCTATACCGCTGGGAAAACAACATCCGTGCAGCAGCGGTACTCGGTGTGGTCGGCGCTGGCGGACTCGGCCAGATGCTGGCCTTTCACATGGGACTGTTTCACATGAACGAAACCAGCGCGATCCTGATTGCGATGATCCTGCTCGTCTCACTGGTGGATCTGTTGTCCTATGTGTCGCGCCGCATCATGCAGCGCTGACGGCGAAGATGCCTATTCGCTGCCGCGGCGGTTGAAGTCGCGGAGCCTGAAGCCGCAAAGCCAAAGTGTGCCGAAATAACACCCCGCCCCGGCAAACACCAGCAGCGTCAACCGGGCAACACGCTCCAGAGCCCCGGCAATAAGCCAGCTTGCCGCATCGCCGGACAACACCCACAGCAGCGCTCCCATCGCATAAACCGCCAGCGCCAGCTTCAGCAGAAATGCGCCCCACCCGGGCATCGGCTGATAAATCTGGCGACTGCGCAGACCGCGCAATAGCAGTCCCGCATTGAGACAGGCGCCAATGCTGATCGCCAGTGCCAGGCCGGCATGACGCAAATGCCAGACAAACACCAGATTGAGCAATTGTGTGAACACCAGCGTCACTACCGCAATCCTCACCGGCGTGCGGATGTCCTGCCTCGCGTAAAAACCCGGCGCCAGCACCTTCACCGCAATCAGCCCCACCAGCCCGACCGAGTAAGCGACAACCGCATGCCGCGTATTGATGACATCAGTTGCAGTGAATGCGCCGTAGTGGAACAGCGTCGTCACCAAGGGCACTGCCAGAACCGCCAGCGCCACCGCGCAGGGCACCGCCAGCATCAGCGTCAGACGCAGACCCCAGTCGAGCAGTTGCGAATATTCTTTTTTGGAACCTTCAGCGTGACGCTTCGACAGGCTCGGCAGCAGGATGGTGCCCAGCGCAACGCCGAGCAGACCCATCGGAAACTCCATCAGCCGGTCGGCGAAGTACAGCCAGGTCACGCTGCCGGTAATCAGAAAGGACGCGAAGATGTTGTTGATCAGCAGGCTCAGTTGACCGACCGACACGCCGAACACGGCGGGCGCCATCTGGCGCAGCACGCGCCGCACACCCTCGTCAGCGAGATCCGGCCGCGGCCGCGGCAGCATGCCGATGCGAGCAAGGAAAGGTAACTGGAAGGCCAGTTGCAGCACGCCGCCGACAAACACCGCCCAGGCCAGCGCCATCACCGGCGGGTTGAACCACGGCGCTGCAATCAGTGCGAAGCCGATGAAGGACAGATTGAGCAGCACCGGCGTGAACGCCGGCACGGCAAAGCTGCTCCAGGTATTGAGAATGCCGCCGGCTAGCGCGGTGAGTGCAATGAATATGATGTAAGGAAAAGTGATGCGCAGCAGATCAACGGTCAGCTGGAATTTTTCCGGCGTCGCTGCAAAACCCGGCGCACTGATCGAAATGATCAGCGGCGCGGCCAGCACACCGGCGGCGGTAACCAGCAACAGCGAAATGCCGAGAACGCCGGAAACGTGACCGACCAGAGTACGGGTAGCGGCCTCGCCGCGCCGGTTTTTGTATTCCGCAAGGATGGGCACGAAGGCCTGGGAAAACGCGCCTTCGGCAAAAAGCCGGCGCAACAGGTTGGGAATTTTGAAGGCGACAAAAAAGGCGTCGGTGGCCAAACCGGCACCGAAAACCCGCGCAATTGCCGCATCGCGGACAAAACCCAGCACGCGGGAGACCAGCGTCATGCTGCTGACCGTAGCTAAGGCTTTGAGTAAATTCATTTTTTCGGAAAGCGGCGGGTTAATGGGTGACTAAGGCACAACTTGCGGTCGGAGCGTATTTTCATTATGATTACGCCCTTTTTCCGAACGAAATCCGGAGTTTACATGGCCAATATCGCTTCAGCCAAAAAAGCAGCACGCCAAGCCGTCAAGCGTCGCGCCCTCAACGGTGCCCAGCGCTCTGAACTGCGCACGGCGATCAAGGAAGTCCGCAAGGCGATCGCCGCCGGCGACAAGGCTGCCGCCCGCGTCGTATTCCAGAAGTCTGTCAGCACGATCGACTCGATCGCCGACAAGAAAATCATGCATAAGAACACGGCTGCCCGTCACAAGAGCCGCCTGTCCGCCGCCGTCAAGGCGATGGCCTAAGTTTTTGTCTTTCCTGTCGCGAATGCGCGGCAGGTTCAGGCGGGTTTTGCAGCAGCATCCGGCGAACCGCCTTCGGCAGCATCCACAGGCCGTCCGGCCTTCCGGCCTTCCGGACCGGACGCATCTTCAGCTGATGTTTTTGGTCAAATGCAGCGGACAAACTGCAGCAGGAACGCATAGGCCGCAGGGTCGCGTCGCTACAGTTCCCGGTCGATAGCCACGTAGCGAACGCCGCGGGTCATGATTGGCTTCAGGAACGGTGAACAGGCCAGATAGCCGTCATCGCTGAGTACAGACAGCATGCCGCTGAGACGTTCGGCCCAGTCGTTCGGGCGAAAGGTTTCTCCGCTTACGGTAATGTCCTGGATGACGATTTCCGGCTGGACCTCAAACATGCTGCCGACCCCTGTATTTTTTAATGCCGCAAAGTCTAGCAGGCAGGACCGGTTTTCTCTCTCGGAACAGAGGGAAATTAAGCTTGCAAAGCAAATCGTGGTTGAACGAAAATAGCTATTCCGGCGGCAACAGGCCGCCGTGTTTTTTTGTGGAGGTCGACGGACCATGTCACACGTCATGAACACCTACGGCCGCCTGCCCGTCGCCTTTG
>JAURHM010000060.1 GCA_030833315.1 Burkholderiales bacterium | reverse complement strand
CGCTTCAGCGATCCCGGCATGGCGATCAAGTTTTATCCGTCGAAATATCCGACACATTTCGCCATTGGCGCGGCATTGGGTGTGCGCAAGGCCATCGCCGATCCGGCACTGATCAATGCGGTCAACCTGATTACGCCGGCGATGCCCGACGTTGACCGGCCGGAGCCGGTGTCGGGGTTGGAGGGAAAATTCAGTTTCCAGTACGCGGCATCCTGCGCGTTGCTCGACGGCAAGGTCGGCATTGCCTCCTTCCATGAGCAGCGCCGTTTCCGCGGCGATATGAAATCCATGCTGCGGCGGATGAAGGTGACCGTGGATCCGGCGCTGCCGACCGCATTCAACCGCATGCAGGTGTCGATCGAAGTGAAGCTGCACGACGGGACGGTGCACAAGGCCACCTGCACGCGGCCGCCGGGATTCTGGGGCGCGCCGCTGGATATCGATCAGCATCGCGCCAAAGTGGCCGATTGTCTGGCCGTGCGTCTCGACGAGGCCAGGGTGGTACGCGTCACCGCACTGCTGGAGTCGCTGGAAACACTGGATGCGCAGGGTGTGCGCGAACTGAGTCTGTTACTGGAGTAGAACCGGGAAATGAACAAAATCAATGCCCGCCAATTGCGGGAAGGTTATGACGACGGCCGCGAACTGGCCGTTCTCGATGTCCGCGAAGAAGGCGTTTATTCCAGGGACGGCCATCTGCTGCGGGTTTCCAATGTACCGCTGAGCGTGCTGGAGCTGCGCGTGCGTGCGCTGCTGCCGCGGCCTGCAACGCGCATCGTGGTCTGCGACGGCGGGGAGGGGCTTGCTGAAGCTGCGGCGCGCAAGCTGATTGCGGGCGGCTACAGCGACGTGAGCGTTCTGGAAGGCGGCACGCCGGCATGGCAGGAGATCGGCGGCCGCCTGTATACCGGCGTCTACGTGCCGAGCAAGGCCTTCGGCGAATACATCCAGCACGAGGACGCGCCGCGTGAAGTCACCGCGAGCGAACTCAACGACTGGATGAAGGCCGGCAAGGATATGGTGGTGGTCGACAGCCGGCCGCTGGCGGAATTCCATCGCAACAGCATTCCGGGCGCTTATGACTGTCCCAGCGCCGAGCTGCCTTATCGCATGCCGGAATTCTTGCGTTCGCCGGAGACCACGGTGGTCGTCAACTGCGGCGGGCGTACGCGCAGCATCATCGGCGCGCAGGTGCTGATCAACGCGGGGTTTCCGAATCCGGTTTATGCATTGCGGGATGGCACACAAGGCTGGAAGCTCGCCGGCTTCCAGCTCAATCACGGGCGCACGGAGGCTGTGCCGCTGCCGTCGCAACAAGGGCTCGGGTGGTCGCAGCAGGCGGCGCAGCGGGTAGCCCGGCGTTTCGGCATCCGCAGCATCGATACCGCGCGGCTGCAGCAATTGCGCGCCGATACGATGCGCACGCTGTATCTGCTCGACGTGCGCAACCCGGAGGAATTTGAACATGGCCATGTGCCGGGCGCGCAGTCCGCACCCGGTGGCCAGCTGGTGCAGGCGACGGATACCTTCATCGCGGTGCGTCCGTCGACCATCGTGCTTTGCGACAACGACGGCATCCGCGCGACGATGACCGCAGCCTGGCTGGTACAGATGGGCCATGACGAGGTTTATGTCCATGCGAGCGATGTGCAGACCGAACGCGGTGCGTCGCCGCAGATTTTGCTTGATGGCGCCAGGCCCTGTTCCGCATCAGTCACCGTGGCGGAGTTGAAGGCCTTGCTGGCTGAGGGCAATGCACAGGTGGTTGATTTCGCCACCAGCCTGCAGTACCGCGAAGGCCATATTCCCGGCGCCTGGCATGCCATCCGCTCGCGGCTGGCGGCGCAGTTGCCGAAAGTGCCGGCGACTTCGCTGCTGATATTCACCGCAGCGGAGGAGGCGCTGGCGCGGCTGGCGGCGACAGATGCCGCCGCGTTGACGTCAACACCGGTCAAGGTGCTCAGCGGCGGCAATGCCACATGGATCGCGGCGGGTGCTGCGCTGGAGACCGGTGACGAACGCATGACCGGTGCTGCCGAGGACTTGAGTTACCGCGCGCTGGACCGCAAGGAAAACGTCGAGCAGGCAATGCGTGAATATCTGAGCTGGGAGGTCGAGTTGCTGAATGCGGTGAGCAGCGATCCCGATTTCGGATTCAGGCGATTCCCCTGACGCCATTAAATTTTTTAATAAAAACAAATATTTATTGATTCTCCCGAGCCGTGGGCTGCAGTGGCTTGACCATGGCTGCTCCTGCCGATATTCTGTTTAACGGAATATCGTTCTGTCAGACAGAACATCGGAAGATCGATTCACATTCATCCCGGAGGACATTCCATGAGCGCAATCAGGACGCGCGGCCTTGTTGCCGCTGCTGCGGTTTTGCTGTGTTGCGGAAGCGTGTGGGCACAGAGCACCTACCCGACAAAAACGGTGACTCTGGTCGTGCCGTACTCTGCCGGCGGTAGCACCGACCTGATCACGCGGCTGATTGCCCGCGAACTGACCGCGCAGATGGGCCGTCAGGTGGTCGTCGACAACCGCGTCGGCGGCGGCGGTTCGATCGGCTGGAGCAGCGTGGCGCGTTCGCCGGCTGACGGTTACACGCTGCTCGCAACGGAATTGTCTTTCACCGTTGCGCCGGCACTGGTGGCCAATCTGCCTTTCGACACGCGCAAGAATTTCCAGCAGGTGGTAACGGCGACTTCCGTGCCGCATGTGCAGGTGGTGACCCCGTCGCTGCCGGTGAAAGACGTGAAGGGTCTGATCGCGCTGGCCAAGTCGCGGCCCGGCGAACTCAACTTCGGTTCCGGCGGTACCGGCACCAACACCCACCTCGGCTCCGAACTGTTCAAGAGCGTCACCGGCACGAACATGACGCATATCCCGTACAAGGGCGCGGGTGCCGTACTGACCGACCTGATGGCGGGCCAGGTGCAGGTGCTGGTGTCGGCTGCGCCGACCGTTCTGCCTTATGTGAACTCTAAGCGGCTGCGTGCGCTGATGATCACCGACGACAAGCGCTTCGCACCGCTGCCCGACGTGCCCACCGCGGTGGAACTGAAGCTGCCCGGGATGGTGATGAAATTCTGGGTCGGCTATGCGGTGCCCGCAGGCACGCCGCAGCCTGTGGTGGAACGGCTGAACAAGGAGATCGTTGCCGCGGTCAACGCGCCGGAGGCGAAAAAACGTCTGACTGAAATGGGCGCTGATGCCGTCGGCAACAGCGTGCCGGATGCGACGAAGCTGGTTGGCGACGAAATCGAACGCTGGGCTGCCGTGGTCAAAAACGCCGGTATCAAACCGCAGTAGGCCGATGGCTGAAAAACCTGAAGCCGATTCCGGCGGCGTCGCCGCCGTCGAGCGCGCGCTGGCGATCCTCGATGCGTTTACCGAACAGGATCGCTCGCTGACGCTGGCACAGGTCGCGACCCGTACCGGCTTCTACAAAAGTACGATTCTGCGGCTGGCGGCTTCGCTGGAGAAAAAGGGCTATCTAATCCGGCTCGCGGACGGCGCCTGGCGCTTGGGTGCGGCGGCTGCACGGCTCGGTGCGGTCTATCAGGCGGCTTTTGATCTGGGCGACATTGTCGAGCCGGTTCTGCAGCAGGTGGTGGCGGAAACCGGCGAGACCGCGGCCTTTCACGTGCGCGACGGCAAGGTGCGCATAAGTCTTTATCGTGTCGAGTCGCCGCAGCGCATCCGCGACCACGTACGCCAGGGCGAACATCTGCCGCTGGATCGCGGCGCCGGCGGCAAAGTGCTGCTGGCGTTTACCGGCGGCAAGGGCGAGGAGTCTGAACAGATCCGCCGCGACAAGCTTTGCGTCTCGCGCGGCGACCGTATCGCCGACCTCGGCGGCATCTCGGCGCCGGTGTTCAGCGACGGGCTGAAACTCGTTGGCGCGCTGACGGTCAGTCTGCCGCTGTCGCGTTTTGACGAAGCCGCCGTGAAAAAGCACCGCAGTGTGGTGCTGACGCATGCCGCCGCGCTGACGCGCACGCTGGGCGGTGACGCCTCGATTTATCCCGTGGTTGCGCCGGTGCGCGGCCGCATCCAATCCTGAACGGAGCGTTTCATGAACAAAGACATCGATATCCTGATCAGCGAAGTGGGGCCGCGCGACGGCCTGCAGAACACCAAGGTGTTCATGTCCACCGAATACAAAAAGAAATGGATCAGCGCCGCAGCCGCCGCCGGTTTGCGCGAGATCGAGGTCTGTTCCTTCGTGCCGCCGAAGCTGATTCCGCAGATGGCCGATGCCGCTGAAGTGGTGGCACATGCATTGACCATCCCGGGACTGAATGTTGCGGCGCTGGCGCCGAACTTCCGCGGTGCGCAGGGGGCGATGGAAGCCGGTGTACAAAAACTGACGCTGACGATTTCGGTATCAAAGGCGCACAGCCTCGCCAATGTGCGGATGACACCGGACGAAGCCATTGCCAGCGCCAAAAAAATCTGCGAATTTCGTGACAGCCTGCCGAAAGACAAACGCCCGGTGATCGAGTCCGGCCTGTCGACGGTGTTCGGCTGCACGCTGGAAGGCGCGGTCAGCGAAGATGAAGTTGTGCGCATGGCCGTGGCATCGGTTGAGGCGGGTTGCGATGAAGTCGGCCTGGCTGATACCACCGGCTACGCTAATCCCGAACAGATCCGCCGTGTGTTCAAGAAAGTACGCGCCGCCATCGGCGACAGACTCTCGGGCGCCCATCTGCACAACACCCGCGGTCTCGGTCTCGCCAATGTGGTTGCGGCGCTGGAAGTCGGCGTCACTACCTTCGACAGTTCGCTCGGCGGCCTCGGCGGTTGTCCTTTCGCGCCTGGTGCATCCGGCAACATCGTCACCGAGGATCTGGTGTTCATGCTCGAATCGATGGGCCTGCGCACCGGCATCAATATGGAAAAACTGCTGGCGATGCGCAGCATTCTCGAAGAAGGCATCCCTGGCGAGCCGCTGTACGGTTATGTGCCGCTGGCCGGCGTGACCAAGGGCTTTGTGCCCGCAACCCCGCAACAATAAGGAACACAACATGCCCCAAAGACTGCCGCTGCAAGGCATCCGCGTCATCGAGTTCTGCCATGTCGTGATGGGCCCGACCTGCGGGCTGGTGCTGGCCGATCTCGGCGCTGAAGTGATCAAGGTCGAGCCGCTGGACGGTGACCACACGCGCAAGCTGACGGCATCCGGCGCCGGGTTCTTTCCGACTTACAACCGCAATAAAAAGAGCATCGCGGTTGATCTGAAATCGGCAGAAGGCCGCGAGCTGGTGCTGAAGCTGATCGCCAGCGCCGATGTGCTCACCGAAAACTTCCGCACCGGCGCGATGGAAAAGCTGGGTTTCGGTTTTGACGCGCTGAAGAAGCTGAATCCGAAAATCATCTATTGCTCGCTGAAGGGATTCCTGCCCGGACCTTACGAGCACCGCACTGGCCTTGATGAGGTGGTGCAGATGATGGGCGGCCTGGCCTATATGACCGGCGGCCGCTTCGGCCCCTTGCGTGCTGGCGCGTCGGTAAATGACGTGATGGGCGGCGTGTTCGGTGCAGTGGCGATTCTGGCGGCACTGAACCAGCGCCATGCCACCGGCGAGGGTCAGTATGTGCAAAGCGCGCTGTTTGAAAACAATGCCTTCCTGATGGGCCAGCACATGCTCGAAGGGTTTGCCACCGGCCAGCCGGTGAAGCCCATGCCCGACCGCATCCGCGCCTGGGCGCTGTACGACAATTTCAAGACCAAAGAAGGCGAGCTGGTCTTCGTCGGCGTGGTCACCGACACCCAATGGAAAGTGTTCTGCGAATCGTTCGGCTTAACGGAGCTGTTCATCGATCCCGAACTGAAAACCAATCCGCAACGCGTCGTGGCACGGCCACGCATTCTGCCCATCGTCACTGAAATTTTCGCGAATATGGGCAAGCAGGAGTTGATGGACCGTTGCGAGAAACTGGGCCTGCCCTTCGCGCCTATCGCGAAGCCGGAAGACCTGTTCGAGGACAAACACCTCAACGCGTCGGGCGGCCTGACGCCAGTGACGTTGAACAACGGCATCAAATCCAAGGTGCCGGTGTTGCCGATCGAGATGGATGGTCAACGTTTCGGTACCCGCATCGATATCCCGCAGATCGGCGAACACACACGCGACGTGCTGAAATCGGTCGGCTATAGCGAAGGCGATGTCGAAAAACTGGTCAGCGGCAACGTCGTGACCGCCCGCTGACCTCAGCAGCCCGCCATCACCTTTCCCCACTTCGGATCGGGCTTCTGCTGCAGCGGTTTCGGTGCGGCATTCAGGGCGGCCCAGGTGGTTGAAGTGATGTTCAGCAGCACCGGTTTGCCGAACTCGGCTTCGAGAATCGGCACGGCATGGATGGCGAACCACAGGCCGCCGGGCAGCAGCAGTGCCTGGGCTTCGGGTGCGGCGGCGAGGGCGGCACGGCCGAGTTCCAGCGCGAGTTCATGATCGGCCAGGGGACTTGAGACCTTGTTCTGATCCAGCGAGCGGCCCTGCGCGCGCAGAGACACGACTTCAATGCCCGCTTCCTTCAGATAATTCGACAGCGCGGTATTGACGTTTTCCGGCCAGCGCGTGGCCAGCGCCAGTTTGGTCACGCCGAAGCGCTGCAGTGTCGCGATATGTGCTTCGAGATCGGTGTCACAGGCGATGCCGGTGCGCTGCGCGCCTTCATCAAGGATTTCACGCATTTTTTTACGGCCGAGCACCGAGGCTACCGGTACGCCGCTCAGCGAGATACGGTCGACATTTTTTTTCTTCAGTCTGTCGAAGGCCCGCCATAAGGCCGGCAGTTCGGTTTCGACGGCGGCGAGGCTGTATTCCTTGAGGTTCAAACCCGTGGTGACCAGCATCATGCCGTCCGGCGCGACGCGGTAGAACTGGTAGGCGTCCATGTCGGTGTAGAGGTGGGGAATGACATAGCCGAGGGTAAGCCAGGGGCTGACAATGCTCATGTTGGTGCGTCCGGTGGGCCGAAAAGCCGCCATTATCCATGACTTGCAGTTCCGTCACCGGCAGCACCCTGTTTTCGGCTATCCTCGCGCTTTCCTTTTTTGATCCCTTTTTCCGGAACTCCGCACCATGGCACAGTATGTATTCACGATGAACAGGGTGGGCAAGATGGTGCCCCCCAAACGCCAGATCCTCAAAGACATCTCGCTGTCGTTTTTCCCCGGCGCCAAAATCGGCGTGCTCGGCGTCAACGGCTCGGGCAAATCCAGCCTGCTCAAGATCATGGCCGGCGTGGACAAGGAATACGACGGCGAAGCGACGCCGATGCCTAATCTGAACATCGGCTTCCTGCAGCAGGAGCCACAACTCAATCCCGAACAGACCGTGCGCGAAGCGGTGGAAGAAGGCCTTGGCGAAGTATTCAACGCGCAGAAAAAGCTTGACGAAATTTACGCGGCCTATGCCGAACCCGATGCGGATTTCGACAAGCTCGCGGCCGAACAGGCCAAGTATGAGGCCCTGCTGTCGAATGCCGGTTCCGACACCGAGCACCAGCTGGAAATCGCCGCCGACGCGCTGCGCCTGCCCCCCTGGGACGCGAAGATCGACAAGCTGTCGGGCGGTGAAAAACGTCGCGTGGCGCTGTGCCGCCTGCTGCTGTCCAAACCGGACATGCTGCTACTCGACGAACCGACCAACCACCTGGATGCGGAAAGCGTCGACTGGCTGGAGCAGTTCCTGCATCGTTTCCCCGGCACCGTGGTTGCGGTGACCCACGATCGTTACTTCCTCGACAACGCCGCCGAATGGATTCTCGAACTGGATCGTGGCTCGGGTATTCCGTGGAAAGGCAATTACAGCTCCTGGCTGGAACAAAAGGAAGACCGGCTGCAGAAGGAGGAAGCGACTGAATCCGCGCGGCAGAAGGCGCTGAAAAAGGAACTGGAGTGGGTGCGCCAGAACGCCAAAGGCCGTCAGGCGAAATCGAAGGCGCGGATCGCGCGCTTCGAGGAACTGTCCTCGTTTGATTATCAGAAGCGCAACGAGACCCAGGAGATTTTCATTCCGGTGGCTGATCGCCTCGGCGAGCAGGTCATCGAATTCAAGGATGTGTCGAAAGGTTTCGGTGACCGTCTGTTGATCGACAAGCTGACGTTTGCGATTCCGCCGGGTGCGATTGTCGGTCTGATCGGTCCCAACGGCGCCGGCAAATCGACGCTGTTC
Source organism: Burkholderiales bacterium (assembly GCA_030833315.1). GTDB lineage: Bacteria > Pseudomonadota > Gammaproteobacteria > Burkholderiales > SG8-41. The sequence goes on along the minus strand of JAURHM010000060.1, from coordinate 7,718 downwards.
GAGATGATTGCCGGCAAGGACAAGCCGGACTCCGGCGAGGTGGTGATCGGTTCAACGGTGAAGCTGGCGGTGGTCGATCAGTCGCGCGACGCGCTGCCTGACGACAAGACGGCGTGGGAGGCGATCTCCGGCGGTCTCGACATCATCAACGTCGGCAAATTCGAGATGCCCTCACGGGCCTACCTCGGCCGTTTCAACTTCAAGGGCCAGGACCAGCAGAAAAAAGTCGGCACGCTGTCCGGCGGTGAGCGCGGCCGTCTGCATCTGGCGCAAACGCTGCTGACCGGCGCCAACGTGCTGCTGCTCGACGAACCGTCCAACGACCTCGACGTCGAAACGCTTCGCGCGCTGGAAGATGCGCTGCTCGAATTCGCCGGCTGCGTGCTGGTGATCTCGCACGATCGGTGGTTTCTCGACCGCATCGCCACGCATATCCTTGCAGCGGAAGGCGATTCGCAGTGGACGTTCTTTGCCGGCAACTATCAGGAATACGAAGCCGACAAGCGCAAGCGCCTCGGTGAAGAGGGCGCCAAGCCGAAGCGGCTGCGTTACAAGCCGCTGAAGACGTGATGTTGTAAGTATCTGTTTTAAATAATAAAAATGGCGCCAGAGGGCGCCATTTTTATTGCGGGAATTATTCTGCGAAATCAGCCGCGTCCGGCATAGGGCATGTCGGTGGCCATCACCATCAGGTGGTAGATGTTGACGTTGAGCGGCTGGTTGGCCATGAACAGCACCGACTTCGCAACGTCGGTGACGTCGATCATCGATTCCGGCTTGATCGTGCCATCCGCCTGTTTGACGCCTTTGGCCATGCGCGAAGCGAGTCCGGTCATCGCATTGCCGACATCGACCTGGCAGCAGGCGATGTTGTATTTGCGGCCGTCCAGCGAGATCGTGCGCGTCAGTCCCGAGATTGCGTGTTTGGTCGCGGTGTAGGGCGCGGAGTCGGGGCGCGGCGCGTGCGCCGAGATCGAGCCGTTGTTAATGATGCGGCCACCCTGCGGGTTCTGCCCCTTCATCATGCGGAAGGCTGCCTGTGCGCAGAGGAAGGAGCCGTTGAGGTTGGCGTCGACCACAGATTTCCATTTGTCGTATGGCAGGTCTTCGAAGGGCACACCCGGCGCGTTCTGTCCGGCGTTGTTGAACAGCATGTCGAGGCGGCCGAAGCGTTTCTGTACCTTCTCGAACAATGCGGTGACGGCCTGCGGATCGCCGACATCGGTGGCGACCGCGAGGCCCCGGGATGCGTCACTGCCGGCTTCAGCGAGTGCGGCATCCAGGGCGTCCTGGCGGCGGCCGGCAAAGGCGACACACCAGCCGTCCTTGAGGAGGGCCAGCGCGGTAGCTTTGCCGATGCCGCTGCCGGCGCCGGTGATCACGGCCACTTTGTCAGTCGAGTTCATTGAATCCCTCCGGTGATGTCAGTATTACGCTAAGCGAAGCCTGTGTCATGCAGGCTATTTGACCCATGAATCGCGCAGCGTCACCGCGCGATTGAATACCGGTTTACCCGGCGCGGAGTCGCCGGTATCGACGACAAAATAGCCGTGACGCTCGAACTGGAAACGCGTGCCGGGTCCGGCGGCGGCCAGCGAGGGCTCAAGCTGCGCGGTGATGGTTTTGACCGAATCCGGATTTAGATCGAGCAGGAAGTCACGTCCGCCGGCCCCCGGGTGGGCTTCCTTGAACAGCCGGTCATAGAGACGCACCTCGGAGGCCTGTGAATGTGCGGCACTGAGCCAGTGGATATTGCCTTTGACCTTGACTGTCTCGGCACCAGGGGTGCCCGATTTGGTCTCCGGGAGATATTCGCAATGCACGACTGTGACATTGCCGGCAGCGTCCTTCTCGCAGCCCGTGCATTTGACAACATAGCCGTAACGCAGGCGAACGCTGTTGCCCGGAAACAGCCGGAAAAATCCTTTCGGCGCCTGTTCAGCGAAATCCTCGCGTTCGATCCACAGTTCGCGCGACAACGGCACCACCCGTTTGCCGAGATCGGGATTTTGCGGATGGTTGGGCGCGAAGCAGTCTTCCTGCTGCCCTTCGGGATAGTTGTCGATGACCAGCTTGACCGGATCCAGCACCGCGATGCGCCGCTCTGCGATCTCGTTCAGGTGATCGCGCATGCAGTCTTCCAGCACCGAGTATTCAATCCACGAATCTGCTTTGGAGACGCCGATGCGATCGGCGAACAGGCGGAAACCTTCCGGCGTGTAACCGCGGCGGCGTGCGCCGGCCAGCGTCGGAAGGCGCGGATCGTCCCAGCCGCTGACGTGTTTTTCGTCGACCAGCTGGATCAGCTTGCGTTTGGAGAGTGCGACATAGGTCAGGTTGAGCCGCGCGAACTCGATCTGCTGCGGCAGTGGACGGGCAAGCAGGCCGCCGTCCGCGAGTTTGCCGAGCAGCCAGTCATAGAACGGCCGCTGGTCTTCGAATTCCAGCGTGCAGATGGAATGGGTGATCTGTTCCAGCGCATCCTCGATCGGATGGGCAAATGTGTACAGCGGATAGATGCACCAGGCGTCGCCGGTGCGGTGATGCGTGGCCTTGCGGATGCGGTAGATCACCGGATCACGCAAATTGATGTTGGGGGAAGCGATATCGATTTTCGCGCGCAGCACCATCGCGCCGTCGGCGTGTTTGCCTTCACGCATTTCGCGGAAGCGGGCCAGTGATTCGGCTGCCGGACGGTCGCGCCACGGACCGGGCTTGCCGGGTTCGGTCAGCGTGCCGCGGTTGGCGCGCATTTCTTCGGCGCTCTGTTCATCGACGTAAGCGTGGCCGGCGCTGATCAGGTATTCCGCGGCCTCGTACATGTAGTCAAAATAATCGCTGGCGAAATAACCGTTCGGGCCCCAGTCGAATCCCAGCCACTGCACCGCATCGCGGATGGAATCGACGTATTCCTGTTCTTCCTTTTCCGGATTGGTGTCGTCGAAGCGCAGATGGCAGGCGCCGGCGTAATGCAGCGCAAGGCCGAAGTTCAGGCAGATCGATTTGGCATGACCGAGGTGCAGATAGCCGTTGGGCTCCGGCGGGAAACGCGTGCGGATTTTCGCGGCATCGAGGGGCGCACCGGCGTGTACGCGTGCAGGTCCGGGTTTGCCGCCCCAGGAGCGGGCGGCGTATTTACCGGCAGACAGATCGGCGTCGATGTGACTGCGGATGAAGTTGGATGTCGACGCAACCGTTTCCGCGCCGGGCTTCGCGTTTTTTGACATGCTTTGGGAGGTTGATGTTGCCGTTAAATGCGAGCGATTAAAGCGGCATTTTACCCCTTGGCGCCCGAGGGGTTTCAGCGTTTTGCGAGATATCTTGTGGGCAACGGACGTTCGATGAATGAACGGTTCTTGCGGGTCAGCCGCCAACCGCGTCCTGGTTTGTGGTTGGAGACCACTTTGGCTGGTTTGCCGTCGATGAAGTGCAGTGCGACGCCATCATCTGCAGCATAACCTTCGGCAATTGTGCCGCGCGCGACCATTTGGCGATAGGTTGGCCGGCGCAGGGGCTCGCTGTTGTAATGCGGACAGTTGCTGCCCGGCAGAAATCCCAGGCAATCGAGGACGGTCAGCGGTCCTGCGATGGAGTCGGTAATGCCCTGTTCAAACCAGCAGATCGAACCCGCACTCCAGCCGCCGAGCACGATGCCCCGCTGCCAGGCACTGCGCAGGTGAACATCCAGGTCCCAGTCGCGCCATACCGCGAGCATGCTGCGCGTATTGCCCCCGCCGACAAAGATCGCGTCCTGTTCAAGCACAAAGGATTCGAGGTCGCGTGGCGTGCGTGCGAACAGCGGCATATGAGTTGGCGTGCAGTTGAACTGGCCGAAGCCAGCATAAAAACGCAGCCGGCCGGGATCGGCATCCCCGTGTGCGGTGCCGATGAAGCAGACTTTAGGTTTGCGTTTGCCGGTCTGCTGGAGGAAGTAGTCGACGAGCAGCAGGTTGTCGAGTTCGAGGGGTAGCGCAGCGCCGCCGATGGCAATGATCTGTTTTTTGGCTTTCTTCATGTCCGCAAGCTTAACGCGTTGCGGTGGGCGTTTGAACGGGTATCTACTCGACTTTGACGTTGGCTGCGCGGATAACCTTGGCCCACTTCGCGACTTCTTCGTCGAGGAATTTTGCGAATTCGGCTGGTGTGTTGCCGACGGGATCGGTGCCCATCTGGGTGAGGCGATCACGCACTTCCTGTTTCTGCATGATCTGTCCGATTTCCTTGCCCAGCCGCTCGACCGCGGCTTTCGGTGCACCGGCCGGCGCCAGCCAGCCGACCCAGGTGCCGCCGGTGACCGGCACCCCGGTCTCGGTCAGTGTCGGAATGTCCGGTGCCGTGGCAATGCGTTTGTCGGAGGCCATGCCCAGCACCTTGATGCGACCGGAACGGATATGCGGCAGCATCGATGAGGGTGTGTCCATCATCAGCTGGATTTCGCCGGTCATCAGGCCCTGCAGTGCAGGCGCGGTGCCTTTGTACGGGACGTGATTCATTTTGACGCCCATGGTCAGCATCAGCAGTTCGGTGGTGAGGTGGGCGGCGGCACCGATGCCGCTGGAACCAAAGGAGATTGATCCCGGTTTGGCTTTCGCCAGGGCAATCAGTTCTCGCGCATCCTTTGCCGCCAGATTGTTGTTGGCGCAGACGATCAGCGGCGCCGTGGCGAGCAGCGACACCGTGGCGAAACTTTTCACTGCGTCATAGGGCAGCTTCGGGTACAGCGTCTGGTTGGCGGCGTGGGCGGCGATGACTGAAGCCAGCGTGTAACCGTCGGGACTGGCCTTGGAGACGATTTCCACGCCGAGGATGCTGTTGGCGCCGGGGCGATTGTCGACCAGCACGTTCTGCTGCACGCTTTTCGACAGTTCCTGCGCGACAATGCGTGTGGTGACATCGGTGATGCCGCCCGGCGGATAGGGCACGACGACGCGGATCGGCCGGCTCGGGTAGTTCTGCGCGGTGACGGCCTGCGTATGCAGCAGGGATAGCGCGGATAGCGTAGACAGGATCGCAGCGGTAAGCAGGCGGCGGCGCATGGTCGTCTCCCGGTGATGGAAGTGTTATTGCTCGAGTTTGAATCCGGTGGCCTTGATCAGTTTGGCCCAGCGGTCTTTTTCCGAGGCCAGCCATTTCGCCATTTCCGCCGGGCTGTTGCCGATCGGGTCGGCACCCTGGCTCGACAGTTTTTCTTTCATGTCTGGCGTGTGGATGATGCGGGTGATTTCAGTTTGCAGTCGCGCCACCAGTTCCGGCGGCGTTTTGGCCGGCGCCAGCACGCCTTGCCAGGAGCCGGTGACAAAACCTTCGAGTCCGGGAGTTTCAGCGACAACGGGCGTGTCGGGCAGCGTCGGAAAACGTTTTTCGCTGGATACCGCAATCAGGCGCAGGCGGCCGCTTTTGGTGTGCGGCAGTGTGGCGAGCATGCCGTTGAACAGCAGATCGGCTTCGCCGGTCGTCGTGATGAGGATGTTCGCAAAACCGCCCTTGGTGGGGATGTAAGCCCATTGAATTCCTGTGCGGTAGGCAAACATCAGTCCCGCAAGATGCGGTGCGCCGCCAAGGCCGGTGGCGTAATTAAGCTTTCCGGGACGCGATTTGGCCAGTGCGATGACTTCCTTCACAGTGCGTGCCGGCATGCTCGGATGAGACGCGAGGATGTGCGGTGAATACGAGACGACGGTGACCGGTGCGAAATCCCTGAGAATGTCGAAGGGCAGTTTGACGAACAGGCTGGGGCTGATGGCGAGGTTGCCGACATCCATCAATACCAGGGTGTAAGCGTCGGGTGCTGCGCGGGCGACAACATCCGCACCGATATTGCCGTTGGCGCCGGGGCGGTTGTCGGGCAGCACCTGCTGGCCCCAGGCTTCGGTCAGTTTGGCGCCGATCAGCCGGGTCAGGATGTCGGAAGTGCCGCCTGCCGGAAACGGTACGATGATACGAATGGGTTTCGACGGGTACGTTTGCGCACTGACGGCGCCGCAAATTCCCGCGGCGCATACCGCAACAGCGGCGATGAGCACTGTATGACGCAGCATGATCCCCTCCCTGGGTTGGCGCAGCGTCCGCTCTTGTCTGCCGGCGGTTCGCAGCGCAAGGGCATGATAGTCGATTTTCCGGGCGCGAAAAAAACAGGCGCAAGCCGGGTGGCGTTGCGGACGGACGCTGTTTATTTTTTGGCCGGGCAGGTGCTGATGCCGAAGGGCGCATACGCCGGGCACCAGCCGAGCGAGCCGGTGAGCAGGGGGACGACGCCGACCAATCCCCACCAGCGCGCGCTGCCGTCGAGGATGAACGACAGTGAGAGCAGGGCGAGCCCTGCAACGATGCGCAATACCTTGTTGATGCAGCCGACGTTCGCTTTCATGGCCGGATCCTTTCGATTGAATATTGCAGTTGCCATGGCCTCATCCAAAGCCGCCGGACCAGTCGCGTTCTTTAATTCAGATCATGATTGCAAGCATTTGTTTTATTGACAGTTTTGCTTTCGGGTCCGGCATGAGCCGTTTTCAGCTGCCGCCCGGGTTTCGGCCGCGCCGGTGGCATGCAATCGGCTATGCTACGGGCCGCGATGAATACCATGGCATTTCAGACCCTGCGTGCGCTGGCCGACGGCGCTTTTCACTCCGGTGAGGATATGGCTCGCGTGCTCGGCGTGACGCGCAGTGCGGTCTGGTATGGCATCCGCGACATCAGCGGCGCCGGATTCGCGATCGAAAAAGTGCGCGGGCGCGGTTACCGGCTGTGCCAGCCGGTGTCGCTCCTCGATGCGGCGCAGGTGCAACAGGCTTTGGACGGCACGCCGGTCACCATTGAAATTTTCGACACCCTGGATTCGACCAACAGCCGTCTGATGCAGCGCGCGACACAGGGCGCGCCCGGCGGTCATGCGCTGGCTGCCGAAGTGCAGACGGCCGGACGCGGCCGGCGCGGGCGGGTCTGGCATTCCGGGCTCGGTCATACGCTGACTTTTTCACTGCTCTGGCATTTCGCCCAGGGCGCGCGCGAACTGGGCGGACTCAGTCTCGCGGTCGGTGTCGCGCTGGCGCGCGCTCTGCGCGCTGCGGGTGCGCCGGCAGCGCAGCTCAAATGGCCCAATGACGTGGTGCTGCCGGCCGGTAAATTGGCGGGCATCCTGATCGAGATGCAGGGCGACGTGCTCGGGCCGAGCACTGCGGTGATCGGCGCCGGCATCAACGTCCGAGCCGATGCGCGGGTGCAGGCGGCGGTGGACCAGCCGGTCGCCGATCTCGAAACGGCGGCGGGGCAGACGATCGACCGCAATTTGCTGCTGGCACGGCTGTTACGCGAATTGTCCACAGTGATCGAAGTGTTTGCCCGAGATGGTTTCACCGCGCTGCGCGATGAATGGCAGCAATTGCATGCGCAGCAGGACCAGCCGGTATGCCTGCTGTTGCCCGATGGAAAGGATATTGCCGGCATTGCCCGCGGTGTTGCCGAAGACGGCGCGCTGCTCCTCGAAACCGCAGCAGGACTTTCGCGCCATCACAGCGGCGAGGTCAGTCTGCGTGCAGGGGGAGTCGCAGTATGAACATTCTGGTCATCGATATCGGCAACACCCGCATCAAATGGGGATTGGCCGAGGACGGCGGCTGGCTGCGCCGGGGCTGGGTGCTGACTGCACAACCGGCAGAACTCGGCAAGGCACTCACGGCCCTGCCCTTGCCCGATCGCATCCTGATTGCGAATGTCGCCGG
>JAURHM010000023.1 GCA_030833315.1 Burkholderiales bacterium | reverse complement strand
GCATCGCAGCCGATTTCGCGGGCGATTTCGTCGTGCGAACGGCCGCTGGCAATCAGTTCATCACGGGTCGGCATGTCGATGCCGTAGACATTGGCGTAACGCACGGGGGGCGCCGCCGAAGCGAAATAAACCTTGCGCGCGCCTGCGTCGCGGGCCATCTGCACGATTTCCCGGCTGGTGGTGCCGCGCACGATGGAATCATCAACCAGCAGCACGTTTTTGCCGCGGAACTCCATGCCGATGGCATTGAGCTTCTGGCGAACCGATTTACGGCGGATCGCCTGCCCCGGCATGATGAAGGTGCGGCCGATGTAACGGTTCTTGATGAAACCTTCCCGGTAACCCAAATTGAGATGGTTCGACAGCTGCATCGCCGACGGCCGGCTGGAATCGGGGATCGGAATCACCACATCGATATCAAGATGGGCAAAATCCTTTTCGATCTTGCGCCCGAGGCTCTCACCCATTCGCAGGCGGGTCTCGTAGACCGAGATGCCGTCAATGACCGAATCCGGCCGCGCCAGATAAACAAATTCAAACAGGCAGGGATTGAGCGAGGGATTTTCAGCGCACTGCTGGCTGTTGAAGTTGCCGTCGAGGTCGATGAAAATCGCCTCTCCGGGAGCAACGTCGCGGATCAGCCGGAAACCGAGTCCATCGAGCGCCACGCTTTCCGAAGCCACCATATATTCCGTGCCCTCGGGCGTTTCGGTCTTGCCGAAGACCAGCGGGCGGATGCCGAAGGGATCGCGAAAGGCCAGCAGGCCGTAACCGGCAATCATCGCCACCACCGCATAGGCGCCGCGGCAGCGCCGGTGCACGCCAGAGACCGCGGCAAAAATCGTCGCCGGATCCAGCTTGTAATTGGAAGTATTGGCAGCGAGTTCATGCGCCAGCACGTTGAGCAGCACTTCCGAGTCCGACTCCGTGTTGACGTGTCGCATGTCGAGACGGAACAGATCGTTTTTGAGCTGCTCGGAATTGGTCAAGTTGCCGTTGTGGCCGAGTACGATGCCGAAGGGCGAATTGACATAAAAGGGCTGCGACTCCGCGGCCGACCACGCCGAGCCCGCAGTTGGATAACGGGTGTGCGCAATCCCGGCATGGCCGGCGAGGCTGCGCATATTGCGGGTGCGAAACACATCACGCACCATGCCGCCACCCTTGTGCATGTGGAAACTTGCGCCATCGGCGGTCACGATGCCGGCGGCATCCTGCCCGCGATGCTGCAATACCAGCAGGCCGTCATACAGCAGCTGATTGACGGGACTACGGGCAACGACTCCAACAATTCCGCACATGGCGCGTTTCCTCAGCCGTACTTGATATGTTGCGCCAGGGCCGGCGGCAGCCAACCTTTGACGCCCGATGCAACCAGTTCCAGCAGTGGCCGCAGCGCAGCTTCACGCCACACCGGCTGTTGGGGCAGCGACGTGGCGCCGGCCACCAGCGCCAGAGCAATTACCACGGCCGCGCCACGCACTACGCCGAACACTACCCCAAGCAAACGGTCTTCCACACTTAGCCCCGCGCTTTTGATCAATTGCGAGGCCGACACGGCAATCAGGCCCATCACCAGCAGCACCGACAGGAACAACGTGACAAAACCGGCAAGCCAGCGCAGTTCCTCTCCGGGGATTTCCGCCGGCATGATCGCGGCGAGGTCACCGCCGAACAGCCGCGCGACAATAAATGCGACCGCCCAGGCTGCAAGGGCAAGCAGTTCACGGACAAAACCGCGGAGGACACTGAGCAAAACCGAGAAACCGACGATGGCAAGCACCACATAGTCGATCAGCGTCATCGTTACCGGGGTACAACCTTGCCGTCGAGCTGCAGCTTCTGCAGTTGCGAACGCGCCTTCTCTGCGCCTTCACGGCTGTTGTAGGGGCCGACACGCACCCGCGTCACCGGTCCCTTAGCAGTCTGCACCACTTCAGTGTACGCCTTCAGTCCGCCACCGGCGATCTTCGCCTGCATTTCCTTGGCTTTGGCGGTATCGGCGAGCGCTGCAACCTGGATCACGAATCCGCCGGTCGCCGCTTTGGGTTTTTCCTTGCTGTCCTTGGCCTTCGCAGGCTCGGCCTTGGTCACCGTTTTGGCAGGCGTTTCCGCTTTCGCTTCGGCCTTGGGCTCCACTTTCGGCTCCGACTTGGGCTCGGCTTTCACTTCCGGTTTCAGTTCTGGCGGCTTGGCTTCCGCTTTGACTTCTGGTTTCGCTTCCGCCTTCACTTCAGATTTGGCAGCAACCACTGTTTCGGACTTGGCTTCCTTGACCGGGGCCGCAGGTGCAGATGCCGCTTCGTGTTTGGTTTCAGCCTTCAGCGCAGCCGCAGGGTCAACCGGCTTCAAAGGCGTCGGAGACGCGGACAAAACACCGGCATCGGGCGAAGGAATCTGGATATTGATATTCTGATTGACCGGCTTGGGCTCGGAATCCAGAACCATCGGCAGGACAACGGCCACAGCAGTGACCAGAACGATCGCACCCACCAGACGGCGGCGTGCGCGCTTTTTCAGCTGGAGTTCTTCGTCGCTAACGTTTCTCGCCATGCTTTGATACGCAGTAAACGAAGTAACTTATTGATTAATAACGATTTTTACTATGGCCGGCGATTGCGGAATGCGGTCATCGCTGCGGCTACGGTAAGAAACGATCCGAAGGCCAAAATTCTATCACCATCTCCGGCCTTCCGGTACGCACGATCACAGGCTTCTTCAATGTTTATGCACGTTGTGACGTCGCCATTGACACTGGCATCACGCAGACATTGCGCCAGCTCACCGGCACTCATGCCCCGCGGGCCATCCAGCGGCGCGACCAGCCAGTGATCAATATGGCCACGGAGCAAGCGCACGACGCCCGCGACATCCTTGTCCTTGAGCATCGAAAACACCGCAATCGTCTCTCGATAGCCCGTCATCTGCACCAGATTCAACGCCAGCGCCTCAGCCGCATGCGGATTGTGGGCAACATCCAGAATCACTGCAGGCCTCCCCGGCAGCACCTGAAACCTTCCGGGATTTTCAACGGAAACCAGCCCCGCGCGGATATCGCCGGCGCTGACGGGAATGCGTTCGCGTACCGCATCCAGCGCCGCAATGCAGGCGCTGGCATTGGCGAGTTGGAAAGTGCCGCGCAAGGCCGGCGGTGGCAGACCATGACGGTTGCTGCCCGGGCCGCGGTAACGCCATTGCTGTTGCTGCATTTCATAACTGAAATCACGCCCGATCAGCAGCAATTCAGCGCCAATGGCCGACGCGTAGTGCAGCACCGAGGCCGGCGGTTCGGGATCGGCGCAGATCGCCGGACGCCCCGCACGGAATATCGGCGCCTTCTCGGCGCCAATGGCCTCGCGCGTGTCACCCAGGTATTCCATATGGTCGAGGCCGATGCTCATCAGCAGCGCCACATCAGCATCAAAGGCATTCACGGCGTCGAGGCGGCCGCCGAGGCCGACCTCCAGAACGGCAACATCGACTTTGCGTTCTGCAAACAACCAGACCGCCGCCAGCGTACCGAACTCGAAATAGGTCAGCGCCACGCCGGTAGCGACACGCGCCTGCTCAACCGCGGCAAAAGCGCGGACCAGATCGGCGTCATCCGCATCACGACCGGCGATCCGTACCCGCTCGTTGTAATGCAGCAGATGCGGCGAGGTATAAACACCGGCGCGATAACCGGCATGCGTCAGAATGGATTCAAGAAACCGGCAGGCCGATCCCTTGCCGTTGGTGCCGCCGACGGTGATCAGCGGAAATACCGGTTTGAGCCGCAGCGCTTCGCGAACCACATTGACGCGATCCAGCCCCATCGCGATGCTCTGCGGGTGCTGGCGCTCGATGTATCCGAGCCAGTCGGACAGTGTTACCGGATTTGTCATGTCAGCGGCTTGATGCGCTCCGGGCCTTTGAGCGCCGGAGGTTCGACGTCAGGCTGACGGCGCCGGCTGCCTCATCAGCAGCGTCAGCAGCCGCGCCAGCGTATCGCGCATCTGCCGGCGGTCGACGATCATGTCGAGCGCGCCCTTCTGCATCAGGAACTCGGCGCGCTGGAAACCTTCAGGCAGGGTTTCGCGCACGGTCTGCTCGATCACCCGCGGACCGGCAAAACCGATCAGCGCATTGGGTTCAGCCACAACCACATCGCCGATCATCGCAAAACTGGCGGATACGCCACCCATGGTCGGGTCGGTCAGCACCGAAATGAACGGCAGACGCTCGTCCGCGAGCCGGGTCAATGCTGCGCAGGTCTTCGCCATCTGCATCAGCGAGAACAGGCCTTCCTGCATGCGCGCACCGCCAGTTGCAGTGAAACAGATGAAAGGCAGCCGCTGCTCTTCACAGACCTGCACGCCGCGTACGAAACGCTCGCCGACCACCGACCCCATCGAGCCGCCTAGAAAACCGAATTCAAAGGCGGCAGTGACCACTTGGATTTCCTTGATGGCGCCCTGCATCACCACCAGCGCATCTTCTTCGCCGGTATCGGCGCGCGCAGCGGCCAGGCGGTCGGGATAACGCTTGCTGTCGCGGAACTTCAGACTGTCCACCGGCGTGACCTCAACACCGATTTCGTAACGCCCCTCCATGTCGAGCAGCCAGTCGAGGCGCTCACGCGCGGAGACGCGGTTGTGGTGGCTGCACTTGGGGCAGACGAACAGATTTTTCTCAAGGTCAGTGCGATAGAGCACTGCCTCACAGGAATCGCATTTACTCCAGAGCCCTTCGGGAACGGCCTTTTTCGGGACGCCGGAATCACGCTTGATGCGCGGCGGCAGCAGTTTCTGCAGCCAACTACTCACCCCTTCACTCCAGCGTCCATAGCGGCACGAATATCAGCCATGAAAGTACGCACTTTATCCGGCGCATCCTTCGGGAAAGCTTCAACTTCCTGAACCAGACGGCTGCCGATCACCACTGCATCGGCAAGCTGCGAAATCGAATGCGCTGTCTTGCCGTCACGGATACCGAAGCCCACGCCAATCGGCAATCGGGTAAAGCTGCGGATGCGCTCGAGACGCTTTGCCACATCGGCAATATCGATATTAGCCGCGCCGGTGACGCCCTTCAGTGAAACGTAATATAAATAGCCGCGCCCCAATTCCGCCACCTGCTTGAGCCTTGAATCCGAAGTCGTCGGCGAAAGCAAAAATATGGTCTCAAGTCCGGCACGATCCAGCGTGGACACCAGCGCTTCGGCCTCTTCCGGCGGGTAATCGACGACCAGCGTGCCGTCGACACCAGCCGCCTTGGCAGCCTTTGCAAAAACCTCAAGACCCATGGATTCGATCGGATTGGCATAACCCATCAGCACGACAGGCGTTTCGGTATCGGTTTTGCGGAACTCGGCAACCCAGTTGATCACATCGTGAAGCGACACGCCGTGAAGCAATGCGCGCTCGCTAGAACGCTGGATGACAGGACCATCGGCCATCGGATCGGAAAACGGCACACCGAGTTCGATCACATCGGCGCCGCCGGCCACCAGCGCATGCATCAGCGGCACACAGCTGGCGCGATCAGGATCGCCTGCGGTGAAAAAAGGAATCAGGGCCTTGCGGCCTTCTTTTTTGAGACGTTCGAATCTGGCAGCAATACGCGACATCGCAGGGTTTCTTGGTCGAAGGTTACTAATCAGAACTTCAGCCCGGACTTTTCGGCAACGGTATGCATGTCCTTGTCGCCACGGCCGGACAGGTTGATCAGCAGAATCTGGTCCTTGCGCATGCGCGGCGCGAGTTTTGCAGCATAAGCCAGTGCATGACTGGATTCCAGTGCCGGAATGATGCCTTCAAGACGGCACAGTTTATGGAAGGCTTCAAGCGCTTCATCGTCAGTAACCGCAACATACTCGGCACGACCACTGTCCTTCAGCCAGGCGTGTTCAGGCCCGACACCAGGATAATCAAGTCCGGCCGAAATTGAATGGGTCTCGATGATCTGGCCGTTATCATCCTGCAGCAGGTAAGTGCGGTTGCCGTGCAGCACGCCGGAGCGGCCGGCGCAAAGCGTTGCCGAGTGTTTACCGGTTTCCAAGCCATAACCTGCAGCCTCAACGCCGATCAACCGCACATTCTCGTGTTCGATATAGGGATGGAAAATGCCGATCGCGTTGGAGCCGCCGCCGACACAGGCCAGCACGGCATCGGGCTGGCGGCCAATCATTTCCGGCATCTGCTCGCGCGCTTCGAGGCCGATCACCGACTGGAAATCGCGTACCATCATCGGATAAGGATGTGGTCCGGCTACCGTGCCGATGATGTAGAAGGTGTTTTCGACATTGGTCACCCAGTCGCGCATTGCTTCGTTGAGCGCATCCTTCAAGGTCTTTGATCCCGATTCCACCGGGACCACCGTCGCACCCAGCAACTTCATCCGGTAGACGTTCTGCGCCTGGCGCTTGACGTCCTCGGATCCCATATAGACCACACACTCCATGCCGTAGCGGGCGGCGATCGTCGCCGTAGCGACGCCATGCTGCCCTGCACCGGTTTCAGCGATCACCCGCGGCTTGCCAAGATGGCGCGCCAGCAGAGCTTGGCCGATCACGTTGTTGATCTTGTGCGCACCGGTGTGGTTGAGGTCTTCGCGCTTCAGATACACCTGCGCGCCGCCGAAATGTTCTGACCAGCGGCGGGCATGATAAATCGGGCTAGGGCGACCAACGTAATGCTTGAGTTCATAGGCGAACTCCGCCTTGAAAGTCGGATCGTCCTTGAAGCGAGCATAGGCCGCTTTTAGATCCTCCAGCGCGGAGATCAGGGTCTCTGAAACGAACACGCCACCATAAGGTCCGAAATGGCCCTTGGCATCCGGCAAGTCATACACCTGCATTGCGTACTCCGTTCATGAAAGCCTCAATTTTGGCGGCATCCTTGATGCCCTTCGCCGACTCCACGCCGCTGGAAACGTCCACCGCCCATGGACGCACTGCCCGCACTGCCGCCCCGACATTGTCCGCATCCAGACCGCCGGAAAGCACGACAGGCAAAGGCAGTGAATTCGGAATCAGCGTCCAGTCAAACGTGGCACCGGTTCCGCCGCGTACCCCTTGGACATAGGCATCCAGCAACAGACCCCGCGCACCATGGAACTGCTGTGCGTATTGTAACAAATCGACTCCCGGTCTCACCCGGATGGCCTTCAGGTAAGGCACTCCGAGGGCGGCGCAGTATTCCGGTGTTTCATCGCCATGGAACTGCAACAGTTGCAGCGGTACGGTGGCCAGCGTCGCCCTTACGGCCTCAGCATCCGCGTTGACGAAAAGGCCAACGGCTGTCACAAAAGGTGGCAAGGCATCCACAATGGCACGTGCCTGGTCCGGCGTCACAGCACGAGGACTTGGAGCATAGAACACCAGACCGATCGCATGCGCCCCAAAACGAACCGCGTCGAGTCCGTCCTGGACACGGGTAATTCCGCAGATTTTCACGCGGGTATTCATACCGTTCCACCGTTCATGTCATTCCACCGTTGCATGGGCCAGCCTGGGGCCGCGCAGGCGCGGCGCCGTCAAACCCCATTTACTATCGTATTCGACGTTCAGCAAATAAAGACCGGAGGCATCAAAAGTCGGCGCCGCACGGGTACGGTCGCGGCCCTGCAGCAACTCCGCAATCCACTGCGGCGGATGTTTACCTTTGCCGACATAAACCAGGCTGCCGACAATATTACGAATCATGTGATGCAAAAACGCGTTGGCCGTGAATTCAAAAAAGACATAGGGGCCGTTGGCCACGACCGAAACCGCATGCATTGTACGTACCGGCGACCGCGCCTGACACTCTGCCGAGCGAAACGCCGTGAAATCATGCTCACCAAGCAGATTGACTGCCGCCGTTTTCATCGTATCCACATCCAGCGGACTGTGAAACCAGCCCACCCGCCCCTGATCCGCGGCGGGGCGGACAGCGTCGTTCAGCAGCACGTAACGATACGACCGCGTAAGCGCGGAAAAGCGGGCATGAAAATCATCACTGACAGGCTGCGCCCAGGTCACTGCTACGGAAGGGGGCAGCAGCGCATTGACACCGCGCACCCAGGCGCTGGCAGGCCGCTCAACAGTGCAGTCGAAATGCACGACCTGTCCCAGCGCATGCACACCGGCATCGGTGCGACCTGCGCAGATGGTACTCACCGGCACGCCGGCAATGCTCGCACAAGCCGCTTCCAAACAGTCCTGCACGGCACAGCCCGCGGGCTGGGTCTGCCAGCCGCAAAACTCTCTGCCGTCGTATTCAATGCCCAGAGCCAGTCGCAAGGCCTACGCTCCCGCGCGTTTCACGCGCCTGAAAAAAAGAAACCGCGGCAGGAGCACTGCCGCGGTTGTTGATAGTGCCACGACCTGCAGGCTAACCGAGTGAATTGAGCAGTTTCTGCGCCTGGTCCTGCTGCTCGGGATCGCCTTCCTTGATGACTTCCTGCAGGATTTCCCGCGCACCATCGTTATCGTCCATTTCCTGGTACGCCTTGGCCAGATCGAATTTCTGCTGGACATCATACCAATGCCCGTCCTTGGCGGCCGAAGAAGGTGCAGCCTGGGTCGAAGTGTCGTCAAGATTGATGTTGAGATCGCCGACATCAATCTTGAAGTCCAGTCCGGCATCAGCAGCCGGTGCAGCCGGCGCTTGGGCAGGTGCCTCAGGCGCAGGCATATCCAGCGGCGGCAGGTCGATATTGAAGTCGATCGAAGCCGGCTCATTGGAAGCTGCAGCCGGTGCCAGCGCATCGAGATTGAAGTCCGGCATCATCAGCCCTGACGATTCCGACGGTGGCACCCCGGCGTCAGCTGCCGCTGCCATTTCATGCATGCCGGCCAGTTCCGTCGCCTGTACAGCCGAATCCGCATCCAGTGCGATATCGGGAGTGGCTGCCACATCGCCGCCGAGGTCGAAGTCGAGATCGGTACCCAGCGCGGCATCGTTGCCGGTTTCAACCGGTGCCATACCCTTGCCGGCCTCATACAACGGATTCGCCGGATCCAACGCGTAACCCAGAGCGGCAACCTTGAGCCAATTGTCACCGGCACCACCGGTCAAAGCATTGATTGACGCAGCCACATCACCGAACGATGTGGCATCTTTACGGGCCGCATAGACTTCAGCCAGCTTGACTTGTACATCCTCGCGGACCGGGTCTCTCGCCATCGCTTCCTTGAGGATTTCTTCAGCCTGTCCGTCACGGCCGTAAGCGATGTAAACCTCGGCTTCTGCAAGCGGATCCACATCATCCACTGCGGGCCCAGCGACTCCGGTGGCCTCTGCCGGTTCATCCGCAGCAGCAGCTGTTGCGGCAGCAGCAGCCATCGCCGGCATCACCGGTTCAATATCATCGTTATCCTTTGAGCGGGCACGACGGCGACGCATCGCCGCAAAGCCCAGACCACCCAACACCAGTACCCCCAGACCACCGCCGATGATCGGCAGATTTTCCATCACCGTATCCATCAGCTCGGGCTCGGGCGGCGGGGGCGGTGGCACAACAGGCTTGGGCGCGGGTTTCGGTGCCAGCTTGGCTTCGGGCGCGGGTTTCGGTGCCAGCTTGGCTTCGGGCGCGGCTTCGGCTTTCACCGGCTCTGCCGGCTTTGCCGCTTCAGTTTTTACGGGTTCCGGCTTGGCTTCGGGTTTGACCGGTTCGGACTTGGCTTTTGCGGCTTCTGCTTTCTGCTGCGCAGCGGCCATACCCGGGCTCTTCAGTTCAGCCAGCTTCTGCGTGTCCTTGATGGTTTTTTCGAGCTGCGCAATGCGCTCGTTGGCTTCCGCCAGCTCCTTGTTGCGGGCGACCAGTTCTTCCTGCATCGCGCGCGCCCTGGCATCACCGGTCAGCGCTTTACCGCCCTTGCCCGGTTCGCCTTTGGAAAGCTTGACGACATCTTTCGAAGCAGAGGCCGCGGAGTCATCCACCTTGGTCGTGAGACGACCGCGGGCCGTGCTGCCGCCTTCGGGAGCAATACCCACCTTGTCCGCGACACGGCCACTGTAGGCGCGCCAGTCGGCAACCTGCGTGCGAACTTCCTTGGCGGCTTCACCTTGGGTAATGGCCGACAGTTCCTGCGCGTCCGGGACCCGCAAAATCTTGCCGGACTTCACCAGATTCATGTTGTTGCGGATGAAAGCATCGGGATTACTGCGATAAAGACCGACCAGCATTTGCTCGAGCGAAACGCCCCGGGGCTTGAGGCTGGCGGCAATTTTGCCCAGCGTCTCGCCCTTGCCAACCGGGCCGTATTCCTGAGCCTTGCCGCCGGAAGCAACCGGCGCCGCCGCTTTGCTGGAGGGCGCGGCAATTGGCGCCGCTGCAGGTTCAGACGCTGGAGCTGCAGGGGCAGCGATCGGTCGAGATGCAGCCGGTGCAGTTACCGGTGCGGGAGCAGGCGCCGGTGCGGCAGCCATTTGCTGACCGTATCCCGGCGGATCCAGCAAGGCAGTGTATTCACGAACCAGTTTGTTGCCACCACCGCTCAATTCAACCAGCAGATCGATGAAAGGCTCGTTGATCGGGCGGTTGCCGGAGACCTTGATGAAATACTGTCCGTCAGCGCGTTTCTCGACGCTGAGCTTGAGGCCTGTCAAGCTGTTGTTGTACTGGAGGTTGGACTTCTGATAGGCATCAGGAGGAGCCAGACGGACCACCAGGGCGGAAGCCTCATCGCCACGAACGGAAACCAGGTCGATTTCCGCGTTCAGCGGTTGCCCGATATTTGACTGTACGGTGAGCCGGCCCAAACCCGCGGCTTGAGCCAAAACAGGCGCAATCAACAGCGCCAAAACCAGCGCTTTACCTAAAGTAAATATGCGCACCACGGCTCCCGTATCGTTTTTCTATGGGACAAGAAAGTTAGCATCAATCAGATAGCCATGCAAGTTAAGGCTACGTCGAATGTTGCCACCCAACCACATATTTCTAAAAGGAATTTCAGCATTTTCCCGGTGCCGCAAAACCTTGCAGACAGGCACAAACAACACCGGATCAGGCGCTTGCCGCCACCTTGGCCGATGGTGAACGCTGCGCCGCAGCAAACTCCAGGGCAATGCGCAGCATGCGGCGCAGCGGCTCGGCCGCACCCCACAGCAACTGATCGCCTACGGTAAAGGCCGATAGATACTCACCGCCCATCGGAAGCTTGCGCAGACGCCCCACCGGAACCGTCAGGGTGCCGGTGACCGCCGTCGGCGTCAGTTCGCGCAGCGAGACTTCGCGCTGGTTCGGAATGACCTTGACCCAGTCGTTGGCTTTGGCCAGCAATTGTTCGATTTCCGCCAGCGGCACATCACGCTGCAGTTTTACCGTCAGCGCCTGGCTGTGACAGCGCATCGCGCCGATGCGCACGCAAACACCGTCGATCGGCAACGGATTGACTTCGCGGCCGAGAATCTTGTTGGTCTCGGCCATGCCTTTCCACTCTTCCTTGCTCTGCCCGTTGCCGAGATCCTTGTCGATCCAAGGCAGCAGGCTGCCGGCGAGCGGATGACCGAAGTTTTCGGTTGGCACCGCGCCTTTGCGCAGCGTTTCAGCAACAATACGATCAAGCTCAAGGATCGCTGACGAGGGATTGTCGAGCAGCGGTTTCGCCACAGCATGCACGGCCCCCATCTGTGCAACCAGCTCACGCATATTAGCCGCACCGGCACCCGAAGCCGCCTGATAGGTCATCGCCGTCACCCACTCGATCAGGCCGGCCTTGAACAGCCCGCCCATCGCCATCAGCATCAGGCTGACCGTGCAGTTGCCGCCGATATAGTTCTTGATGCCTTTGGCCATCGCCGTGTCAATCACCTCGCGATTGACCGGGTCGAGAATAATCACCGCATCGGATTCCATACGCAGTGCCGATGCCGCATCAATCCAGTAACCGTCCCAGCCCACTTTACGCAGCTTGGGGAAAATCGCATTGGTGTAATCGCCGCCCTGACAGGAGATCAGGATGTCCATTTTGGACAACGCATCAATGCTGTTGGCATCCGCAACGGTACCGGTATCACGGCCGACATCGGGCCCGTGACCGCCGGCCTGCGAGGTTGAAAAAAACGTGGGCGCAATCAGGTCAAAGTCACGTTCGGCGCGCATGCGCTCCACGAGTACAGAACCCACCATGCCCCGCCAACCGATGATACCGACCTTCTTCATAAAAACACCTTAAAAAACAATATATTACATTATACCAGAATCTACTCCACGACTCACAGCGCGGCGACCACAGCATCACCCATCTCGACCGTGCCCACCTTCTTCGCCCCCGCCTCGTCAATATCCGGGGTGCGGTAGCCGGCGGCAAGGACGTTCTTCACAGCCACCTCAATCCGGTAGGCCCATTCGTCCTTGTTGAAGGTGTAACGCAACATCATCGCCGTCGACAGAATGGTGGCCAGCGGATTGGCGATGTTTTTGCCGGCAATGTCCGGCGCCGAACCGTGAATCGGTTCATACAGCCCGCCACCGCCGGAGTTAAGCGACGCCGAGGGCAGCATGCCGATTGAACCGGTGAGCATAGACGCCTCATCGGACAGAATATCGCCAAAGATGTTGCCGGTGACGATCACATCGAACTGCTTCGGATTGCGCACCAGTTGCATCGCCGCGTTGTCCACATACATATGCGACAGCGCCACTTCGGGATATTTTTTCGCGACATCAATCACGATCTCGCGCCAGAAACGGCTGGTCTCGAGCACGTTTTCCTTGTCGACCGAGCACAGCTTCTTGCCGCGCTTCATTGCCGTCTGGAAACCGACTTCGGCGATGCGGCGGATTTCCGGCTCCGAATACAGCATCGTGTCGTAGCCCTCCTTCTCGCCGCGCGCATTGTCACGACGGCCGCGCGGCTCGCCGAAATAGATGTCGCCGGTAAGTTCGCGAATGATCATCAGATCAAGACCAGACACCACCTCCGGCTTCAGCGTCGAAGCCTGCACCAGTTCCGGATACAACACGGCCGGACGCAGATTGGCGAACAGCCCGAGTTCCTTGCGGATGCGCAGGATACCCTGCTCCGGTCGCTGCGCACGCGGCAGCGCATCGTATTTCGGACCGCCGACAGCGCCGCACAACACGGCATCGGCTTCCTTCGCCAGTTTCAGTGTTGATGCCGGCAGCGGATCGCCGTGCGCATCAAAACCGGCGCCGCCGAACGGTGCCTCTTCGAATTCCAGCCTGAGCCCGTCTTCGGCGAGGCGACGCAATACCTTCAGCGCCTGCCCGACAATTTCGGGACCGATGCCGTCACCGGCGAGAACTGCGATTTTCATGATGGATTCCGTAAAACGAAAAAGTGAACGACCCGCGAAAGATCAGGAAAACAGCCAGGGCTGCGACACCTTGTGTTTTGCTTCGAAGGCGTGGATGTCGTCGGCATGCGCCAGAGTCAGCCCGATGTCGTCGAGACCGTTGAGCATGCAGTGCTTGCGGTGCGGGTCAATATCGAAGGAATAACTTTCTCCCGACGGCGTAGTGACCGTCTGCTGCTCCAGATCCACCGCCAGCCGGTAACCCGGATTGGCCTCGGTTTCAATGAACAGCTTGTCGATGATTTTCGGATCGAGCTTGATCAACAGCAGGCCGTTTTTCAGGCTGTTGTTGTAGAAAATATCGGCAAAGCTCGGCGCAATGATTGTCTGGATGCCGAACTGCAGCAGCGCCCATGGCGCGTGCTCGCGCGAAGAACCGCAGCCGAAATTCTCGCGCGCGAGCATCACCGTCGCGCCGATAAAGCGCTGGCGGTTCAGCACGAAATCCGGATTCAGCGGACGCCCGGAATTGTCGCTGTCCGGTTCGCCTTTATCGAGATAGCGCCATTCATCGAAGAGGTTGGGACCAAAGCCAGTACGCTTGATCGACTTCAGGAACTGCTTGGGGATGATCGCGTCGGTATCGACGTTGGCGCGATCCAGCGGCGCGACCAACCCTTCCTGGCGGACAAATTTATCCATGTTACTTCGTCGACTTCTGGATGGCCTCGCCGGCCTTCTCGAGATCTTTACCGACACCGGCAACAGTATTGCAACCCGCCAATACCATTGCCGAGAAAAATATCATGATGAGTTGCTTCATTTGACGATCCCCCTCAATTCACTTCAATTCACGAACATCGACAAAATGCCCCGCAACGGCTGCAGCTGCAGCCATTGCCGGACTGACCAGATGCGTCCTGCCGCCGGCGCCCTGGCGGCCTTCGAAATTGCGGTTCGAAGTCGAAGCGCAGCGCTCACCAGGGCTCAGCTGATCTTCATTCATGCCCAGGCACATCGAGCAGCCGGGTTCACGCCATTCAAAACCGGCCTCCACAAAAATTTTGTCCAGCCCTTCCTGTTCGGCCTGCGCCTTCACCTGACCGGAACCCGGCACCACCATCGCCAGCTTGATATTGGCCGCGACCTTGCGGCCTTTGGCCACAGCCGCCGCCGCACGCAGATCTTCAATGCGCGAGTTGGTACAGGATCCGATAAACACTTTGTCGAGCTGGATATCGCGAATCGGCGTATTGGGCTTGAGGTCCATATAGACCAGCGCCCGAGCATAACCTTCGCGCTTCACCGGATTGGTTTCTTTCTCCGGGTCTGGCACCTTGCCGTCAACCGTGGTCACCATTTCAGGGGACGTACCCCAAGTAACCTGCGGCACGATGTCCTCGGCTTTCATCGTGATCACTTTGTCGAACTTCGCGTCCGGGTCACTGACCAGCGTGCGCCAGTACGCCGCCGCCTTGTCCCACATCGCGCCGGTCGGCGCGAACAGCCGACCCTTGAAGTAATCGACGGTCTTGTCGTCGACCGCAACCATGCCGGCGCGTGCACCCGCCTCGATCGCCATATTGCAAAGCGTCATGCGACCTTCCATAGACAGACTGCGGATCGCGCTGCCGGCGAATTCGACTGCGTGCCCGGTGCCGCCGGCCGTGCCGATGTGGCCGATGATGGCCAGCGCCACATCCTTGCCAGTGACGCCGGGTCCTAGCTTGCCCTCGACGACAATCTGCATCGCCTTGGATTTTTTCATCACCATGCACTGCGTTGCCAGCACATGCTCGACTTCGCTGGTGCCGATGCCGAAGGCCAGCGCCGCGCAGGCGCCATGCGTGCTGGTGTGCGAATCGCCGCAGACCACTGTCATGCCCGGCAGCGTCGCACCGTTCTCCGGACCGATCACATGGACAATGCCCTGCTTCTTGTCGAGGAAAGGGAAATAGACTTTCGCCTTGAATTCCTTGATGTTCTTGTCCAGCGTTTCGACCTGGATGCGCGAAACCGGATCGGTGATGCCGTCGAGGCCGCGTTCCCAGTTGCGCGTCGGGGTGTTGTGGTCGGCCGTGGCCACCACGGAATCCACGCGCCACACCGGACGACCCGCCAGTTTCAGACCCTCGTAGGCCTGCGGACTGGTGACTTCATGCACCAGATGGCGATCGATATAGATCAGCGCCGTCCCGTCCGCTTCTTCGCGAACAAGATGACTCTCCCAAAGCTTGTCGTATAAGGTCTTGCCTGCCATGAGAATTACCCGTTAAGTGTCCAAGCCACTGAAACGGCAGATTATCTCACAGGGGCGGCACCCGACATATGCACAGGTTCACACCTTGAAAGACACGGTCGCGCACGGCTTCATACATCCTCCAGCCAGCGCCACAGCACCCCCGCCGCCAGCAAGCCGCATACCCCCGCCAGCGTAAAGGTCAGCGCCGGCCCCAGCCCGCCCCAGGCATAACCGCTGGCGAGGCCGCCGACGGTCCCGCCCAGCCCGTAGGCGAGACTGCCGTAAATCGCCTGACCGCGCGCCTGATGGCGACCGCGGAACAGCTTGTGCACCACACCGATGGCCGCCGCATGGAAAGAGCCGAAACTGGCCGCGTGCAAAGTCTGCGCCGCCAGCAACAACACGATGCTGTCAGCACTCCAGCCGATCACCACAAAACGCAAAGCGGCCAGCAAGGTGCTGGCAATCAGGATGCTGCGCAGCGTGAACGCGCGATACAGCCGCGACATCCAGATGAAAATGCCGATCTCGCAAATCACGCCCAAGGCCCACAGCAGGCCCGCCGCCGATTTGCTGTAGCCGTGATCCACGAGATGAATGGTATAGAAGGTGTAATACGGGCCGTGCGCTGCAGCCATCAACGCCGACGCACCGATCACTGCGAGCACCGCCGGCTTGCGCACGATCTGCCACACCGGCAGATCATCGCTCTCATGCGGCTCCGGTTTCGATTCGGACAGCGTGAATGACAGGAGCAGCATGCCCGCCATCAGTCCGGCTATCACCCACAACACCGAATGCGGATTGGTCGCGTCGATCAGATAACCGACCGCAACCACGGCCGCGATGAATCCCACCGAACCCCAGACGCGGATGCGACCGTAACGCGCAGTCTCGTCACCCAATTTCGACAGCGTGGTCGCTTCGACCAACGGCAAGGCCGCACTCCAGAAAAACATCATCGCGAACAGCACGACGAACAGCCACGCGAAACTGTCACCGGCAAACACACCGAGGAAGGCCACCATCCCCGCCGCACCGGAAATCCGCACGACACCGATGCGCCGTCCTGTGTGATCGGCCAGCCAGCCCCAAAGATGCGGCGCGAGAATGCGCGTCAGCTGCGGCAGCGCCATCAGCACGCCGATTTCGACGGCATTCATGCCGACCGACGTCAGATACAGCGCAAAAAACGGCGCGAAGGCGCCGAGATAGGCGAAGTAGAAAAAGTAAAACGCGGAGAGATTGAGGTGGATCGGCCGGGCCACGGTGCGGCACCGCGCAGATTTCGCGCGATATCCTTAAATATTTGTTTTTAAACGACTTTTAAAGGTCGTTTAGGCCTCGTCCGGATCCGGATTTTCCGCAGCCGCTGCGGCTCGCAGCTGGTCGATCACCGACTGCGGCGCCTGCGCCGCAATCACCGGCGTGCCGGTGTTCACATCGGCATTCTGCGCGCGGTGGCGCAGCGCGTGATCCATCAACGTCAGCGCCAGCATCGCTTCGCAGATCGGCGTCGCGCGGATGCCGACGCAGGGATCATGACGGCCGTGGGTTTCGATCATCGCGGCATTGCCCGCAGTGTCGATCGTGTGACGGGCCAGACGAATGCTTGAAGTCGGCTTCACCGCGACATTGACGACAATGTCCTGTCCGGTCGAGATGCCGCCGAGCACGCCGCCGGCATTGTTGCTGACAAAACCCTGCGGCGTCATTTCATCCGAGTGTTCGGTGCCGCGCTGACTGATCGACGCGAAGCCGGCGCCGATCTCAACGCCTTTCACCGCGTTGATGCTCATCATGTTCCAGGCGATGTCGGCATCGAGCTTTCCGTACACCGGCTCGCCAAGCCCCACCGGCACGCCGGTGGCGACCGTGGTGATTTTCGCGCCGACCGAGTCACCGGACTTGCGCAGCTTGTCCATGAAGGTTTCGAGTTCGTCGACAATCTGCGCGTTCGGCGCAAAGAAGGGATTGTTGCCGACCTCACCCCAGGTCACGAAGGGAATCTCCACCGGGCCGAGCTGCGACATATAGCCGCGGATTACCGTGCCGTATTTTTCCTTGAGCCATTTTTTCGCGATCGCGCCCGCCGCCACACGCACCGCGGTCTCGCGCGCCGACTGACGCCCGCCACCGCGGTAATCGCGGATGCCGTATTTCTGCCAGTAGGTGTAATCAGCATGGCCGGGACGGAACATGTCCTTGATCTTGCCGTAGTCCTTGCTGCGCTGGTCGGTGTTGCGGATCAGCAGGCCGATCGGGGTGCCCGTGGTTTTGCCTTCGAACACGCCGGAAAGAATTTCGACCCTGTCTTCCTCGCGGCGCTGCGTGACATGGCGCGAAGTGCCGGGTTTGCGGCGGTCGAGCTCGAGCTGGATATCGGCTTCGCTCAGTGCCAGTCCCGGCGGGCAGCCGTCGACAACACAGCCGATCGCCGGCCCGTGGGATTCACCAAAGGAAGTGACACAGAACAGGGTACCCAGCGTGCTGCCCGACATGACTTAAAAACTCCATTAAAATCAAGCGCGAAGTTTAACATAGGCGTCACCGCCGCCGAGGCCCCTCATGAGCAACAAACCCGATCCCGACAAAACCGACCCGGAACAGATCAAGGGCCCCGGTGGCATGAACATGCGCGAGCTGCACGAGCTGGTGAAAAAAAGCCACGCCCGGGACCAGATCAGCCGCGGTCCCAATGCGCTGAAGCAACCGCAGAACCGCTGGCAGCGGCTGGTGCGCTACGTCTGGGATAAAAAGCGCGGTTAAGACAGTCAAGAGCGGCGATCAGTCGCGCTCGTAACCCGCCAGAAAAAGTTTGCCCCAGGCCACACCAAAACCGGTGCAATCCGTTGCCACCGCACCCAGACCACCTTTGCAGCCGTGTGCCGACAGATCCATGTGGATCCACGGCGTCTTGCCGGTAAAACGTTGCAGCAGCCGCGCAGCAAGAATGTGGTCCGCCTCGCCGTCCAGCGTGCATTGCTTGACGTCGGCCACCTCACTGTCGAGCGCACTGTCGTAATCCTCATCCATCGGGAAGGCGCATAAACGTTCACCGGAAGCCACTCCCGCCTGCAGTGCAAACTCGGCCAACTCGTCGCTGGTGGCAAAAATGCCGCTGTAACGGCTGCCCAGCGCGACATGCATTGAACCGGTCAGCGTCGCGAAATCCACCATAACATCCGGCTTCGCGCGCGCCGCCAGCGTCAGCGTATCGGCGAGCACCATGCGGCCCTCGGCATCGGTGTGAACGATTTCAATCGTTGTGCCGTTCAGCGCAGTAACGATGTCATTCTGCTTGTAGGCACGCGGACTCAGATGGTTCTGCGCCAGCGCCAGCCAGCAGTCGATGTTGACCTTGAGTTTGGCCTCGGTTGCGGCAGTCAGGATGCCCAGCGCCACCGCCGAGCCGTTCATGTCTTCATGCATGCCCTGCATGTAACGCGCCGGCTTCAGGTTATGCCCGCCGGTGTCGAAACAGATGCCCTTGCCCACCAGCGCCACGGTTTTGGTCGCGCCGCGCGGCCGGTAACGCAGACGCACGATCGCCGCATCTGCCTCATCGCTGCCCTGCGCTACCGCGCAGAACGCCCCCGCGCCCATGCGCTTGAGCTTTTTGAAATCGTATTCCTCACGCCTCCAACCCTGTGCTTTCGCCAGCAAGGCCAGCCGTTTGCGATAGGCGCCCGGCGTCAGCTCATTCGGCGCCGTCACCGTCAGTTCACGGCACAGCACATTGCCTTCGGCAACCGACCGCGCCTGTGCAAACCCGTCGGCCGGCCGGTAACCGAAGAGCTCGATGATTTTCAGCGGCTTGTCATCGGATTTTTTCTTTCGTTGCGGCAGCACAATACCGTTGACCCAGCCCACATACACCGCGCGCTCGGCCAGTTCGCGCCGGGTCGAAGCCGCACCGGTGACCATGATGGTCAGGGTTTGGGGCTGCTCGGCGAGCAACGCGCCGACGGCCTTGCGCAGCAACGTGTGCTGTTCAAATGCTGTTTTTTTCGTATCGGGGGTTACCCATGACACCAGCGTGCCATCCGTGGTTTGCGCAGTGACGGCACCCTTGGCCAGGTCAGCCATTTTTTTACGCCGGCGCGCCAGCGTTTTCTCAAGGATGTCATGCATCGGCAAGGTCGGCAAAGCAATGCCGGCGGGCGCAATGATCAGCAAGTGGCTGGCTTTTTTCAGCACCGCAGCAGCGGGCGATTCGGAACGGGCTTGCAGTCGGGCGAGCATCTCGGAAATCCATGGATTGAAGTGGATGGATTATAGCGGCGACCGCCGCGCGGCCTGCTAAAATCGCCGTCATATTCAACCGATCCAGGCAACCCCGCGTTCATGCGCCCCTACCACGACCTCCTGCGCCACGTGCTCGACACCGGAACCCGCAAGACCGACCGCACCGGCACCGGCACGATCTCGGTGTTCGGCGCGCAGCTGCGCTTCGACCTCGCCGCAGGCTTTCCGCTGGTGACCACCAAGAAGGTGCACCTGAAGTCGATCATCCACGAACTGCTGTGGTTCCTGAAGGGCGACACCAACGTCAAATACCTGCAGGACAACGGCGTCAGCATCTGGAACGAGTGGGCACGTGCCGACGGCGACCTCGGCCCGGTCTATGGTTACCAGTGGCGCTCCTGGCCAGCCGCCGACGGCCGCCATATCGATCAGATTTCACAGGTACTGGAACAACTGCGCAAAAGTCCCGATTCCCGCCGCATGATCGTGTCGGCCTGGAATGTCGCCCAGCTCGACCAGATGGCGTTGATGCCCTGCCACGCGTTTTTCCAGTTCTATGTCGCCGACGGCAAACTGTCCTGCCAGCTCTACCAGCGCAGCGCTGACATGTTCCTCGGCGTGCCCTTCAACATTGCCTCTTACGCGCTGCTGACGATGATGATCGCACAGGTCTGCGGACTGAAAGCCGGCGACTTCGTGCACACCTTCGGCGACACGCATATCTACCTGAACCACATGGACCAGGTGAAGGAACAGCTGTCGCGCGAACTGCGGCCTTTGCCGGTGATGAAATTGAATCCGGCAGTAAAAGACCTGTTCGCTTTCAAATACGAAGACTTCACGCTGGAAAACTACAACCCGCATCCGGCAATCAAAGCGCCGGTGGCGGTGTAAGGCATGAACGCACCGGCCAAACCGCGGCTGTCGATGATCGTCGCCATGGCCAAAAACCGGGTCATCGGCGCCAAGGGCAAGATTCCCTGGCATTTGCCCAATGAACTACAGCTGTTCAAGCAGGTCACCATGGGTCACCACATCATCATGGGCCGCAAGACCCATGAATCGATCGGCCGGCTGCTGCCGGGACGCACCACGGTGATCGTCACCCGCCAGTCCGATTACGCCGTACCCGGCGCCAAGATCGCCCACACGCTGGAACAAGCCGTCGCACTGTGCACCGGCGACAGCGAAATCTTCATCATCGGCGGCGGTGAACTGTATCGCGCGTCAATGCCGATCGCCGACCGCCTGTACCTGACGGTGGTCGATGCCGAACCAGACGGCGACACGCAGATGCCGGCCTTCAATCCCGCCGACTGGCGGCTGCAAAGCACAAAGCAGTATTCCAGGGACGAGCGCCACGCCCACGACTACCGCTTCGAGGTGCATGACCGTGTATGACCGTGTGGCGGCCTGGGCTCGCCGCACCGCTCTTCAGCGCCGCAGCCTGCCTTGCAGCGGCAGCAACGGCGCCAATCAGGATTTCAAGAAAGCGGTCGACTGGTATCTCCAGCCCGCAAAAGCCGGCTACGTGCGCGCCCAAACCAATATCGGTCTGATGTATGCGCGCGGCTATGGCGTCAGCAAAAGCATGGCGGAAGCCGCCGCTGGTGGAACTTTGCCGCGATCCAGAACGATCCCGGCGCGTAATACAACCTCGGACTGACTTATCTCGGACTTCCTTATATCACCGGCGAAGGCGGCGCCGAGCTGATCAGCTCGGCATGGTGATCCTGCAAATGTCGCCGCATGAGCAGCGGTAAGCGCAGTAAAAGTTCGCCGGTCAGTTCAAGCGGCAGCGTCCAGAGCGGCGACAGGTGCTTGCGATAATAGGGAACAATGTTGACGGCATGTATCAGAAATCCTGTGGCGGCAGCCATTGCGTGCGCTTCATCCGGCATCGTCGGCCAGTGCATGCCGGGCAGCCGGCTTTCGATCCGCCGATCCAGAGGCGCTGACGGAATAAAAAATATTTAGTTTTAAATCAAATGCTTATGAATAATCCCCGGCCGGTCACTAGCCACCTCGGACGCAGTCGACGAAGTAACGCAGCTCACCGCTGCTGTCGTCGGACACCAGGCCGTGGATATCGGTCTCGAAGCCCGGGAACTGCTGGTTGAACATGCGTGCGAACTGCAGGTAACGCACGATGGTGCTGTTGAAACGCTCGCCCGGGATCAGCAGCGGAATGCCCGGCGGATAAGGCGTCAGCAACACGCTGGTGACGCGGCCTTCAAGATGGTCATCGATATTGACCCGCTCAATCTCGCGGTGCGCCATGCGTGCCCAGGCCTCGCCCGGCGGCATCGCCGGCTGCATGTCCGACAAATACATTTCCGTGGTAAGCCGCGCCACATCATTGGCCTTGTAGACGCCGTGGATCTGCTCGCACAGATCCTTCAATCCGATTTTTTCGTAACGCGGATACTTGGTCAGGAACTCCGGCAGCACGCGCCACAGCGGACGGTTGTTGTCGTAGTCATCCTTGAACTGCTGCAGTTCGGTGACCATCGTGTTCCAGCGGCCTTTGGTGATGCCGATGGTGAACATGATGAAGAAAGAATAGAGACCGGTCTTCTCGACAATGATCCCGTGCTCGGCGAGGTACTTGGTCACCACCGCCGCCGGAATGCCACTCTTGGCGAATTTGCCGCTCACATCGAGGCCCGGGGTGATCACCGTGGCCTTGATCGGATCGAGCATGTTGAAGCCCGGCGCGAGATTGCCGAAACCGTGCCAGCGCTCCGAGGGCCGCAGCATCCAATCATCGCGGTTGCCCACACCTTCGTCGGACAGCCGCTCCGGCCCCCAGACCTTGAACCACCAGTCCTTGCCGAACTCGGAATCGACCTTGCGCATGGCGCGGCGGAAATCCAGCGCTTCCATGATCGACTCTTCAACCAGCGCGGTGCCGCCCGGCGCCTCCATCATTGCCGCAGCCACGTCGCAGGACGCGATGATCGCGTATTGCGGCGAGGTCGAGGTATGCATCAGATAGGCTTCGTTGAAAGTGTCGTAATCGAGTTTGCGCGTCTCGCTGTCCTGCACCAGGATCTGCGAGGCCTGCGACAGGCCGGCGAGCAGC
Organism: Burkholderiales bacterium; assembly: GCA_030833315.1. Lineage (GTDB taxonomy): Bacteria > Pseudomonadota > Gammaproteobacteria > Burkholderiales > SG8-41. Next base: position 24,494 of record JAURHM010000023.1, on the reverse strand, counting down.
TTATGCGTCGATTGCGTCGAAAAAACCACCGACTCCTTGGAGCGCGGCCGGCCCTGACCGATGGCGTGCATGCCGTGATAGAACTTGTGGAAAGTCGCGTGCGGCAGCCAAGCCTCGTCAAAATGCAGCGTGTCGATCTTGCCGTCGAGCATTTCCTTGATGGTGTCGACGTTGTAGAGAATGCCGTCGTATGTACTCTGGGTGATGGTCAGAATACGCGGCTTGGCCTTCGACAGCGATTTTTCGGCGAAGGGATTGGCCTTGATCTTTTTTTCGATGTTCTCCCAGCGGAACTCCTCCAGAGGGATCGGGCCGATGATGCCGAAATGATTGCGCGTCGGCGTCAGGAACACCGGTACCGCACCGGTCATCGTAATCGCGTGCAGGATCGACTTGTGGCAGTTGCGGTCGACGATCACCACGTCGCCGGGCGCTACCGTTGAATGCCAGACCATCTTGTTCGAGGTCGAGGTGCCATTGGTGACGAAGAACAGATGATCGCAATTGAAAATCCGCGCTGCATTGCGCTCTGAAGCCGCCACAGGACCCGAGTGGTCGAGCAGCTGGCCAAGCTCATCCACCGCGTTGCAGACGTCGGCCCGTAGCAGATTCTCGCCAAAAAACTGGTGAAACATCTGGCCAACCGGGCTTTTCAGGAAGGCCACGCCGCCGGAGTGACCCGGGCAGTGCCAGGAGTAGGAGCCGTCCTGCGCGTAATGGGTCAGCGCACGGAAAAACGGCGGCGCCAGGCTGTCGAGATAGGCTTTTGATTCACGCACGATGTAACGCGCAACAAATTCCGGCGTGTCCTCGAACATGTGGATGAAACCGTGCAGTTCGCGCAGCACGTCGTTGGGGATGTGGCGCGAGGTCTGGGTCTCGCCGTAAAGGAAAATTGGAATGTCGGCGTTGCGGAAACGGATCGCCTTGACAAAGGTGCGCAACTCGCCGATGGTCGACTCAAGCTCCTGCGCCGAAAAATCGTCGTCATCCACTGAGAGGATAAACCCCGAAGCGCGCGACTGCTGCTGTGCAAACGATGACAGATCGCCATAGCTGGTGACGCCCAGCACTTCGGTGCCCTCTTCCTCCAGCGCCTTGGCCAGCGCGCGGATGCCGAGGCCGCTCGTATTCTCCGAACGGAAGTCTTCGTCGATGATAATGACCGGAAAACGGAAGCGCATGATGCCTCTTCTGGAGTAGGTGAGTGTCGGAAAACTACTGAAGGATGAACTGGCGGCGGGGCGCTGGCAGCGCACACGCGATGCGGCACCGCGCCGTCACTGGCGGCTGCGCGCCGGAACGGCGCAGGGGGCGGTAATCGCGGAATTCAGCACGTCGCTATCTTAGCGCCGAATCCCGCGGCTTCGAAAGGGTTTCCCCGCCCGGACTATGTGTTTTTTACAACGATTTTCGGGAAGGCCGCCGAGTGATCCTGTTGCTTCTCGGCAATCTTCACTGCCACGCGGCGGGCAATCTGGCGGTAGATCTCGGACACGCGACCGTCCGGATCGCTGACCACGGTCGGTTTGCCGGAATCGGCATGCTGCCGGATATTGATATCCAGCGGCAGGGAGCCAAGCATCTCGACGTTGTAATCCGTACCCATGCGGTTGCCGCCGCCCTCGCCGAAAATATGCTCTTCATGGCCGCACTTCGAGCAGATGTGCAGCGACATGTTCTCGACGATGCCGAGAATGGGAATACCCACCTTCTCGAACATCTTCAGGCCCTTGCGGGCGTCGATCAGTGCGATGTCCTGCGGCGTGGTGACAATCACCGCGCCGGTGACCGGCACGCGCTGCGCCAGCGTCAACTGGATGTCGCCGGTGCCCGGCGGCAGATCGACAACAAGGTAATCGACGTCGTGCCATTTGGTTTCATTGAGCAGCTGTTCCAGCGCCTGGGTCACCATCGGGCCGCGCCACACCATCGGCGTTTCAGTGTCGATCAGGAAACCAATCGACATCGCCTGCAGGCCGTGGCCTTCCATCGGCTCCAGCGACTTGCCGTCCTTCGATTCCGGCCGGCCGGAAATGCCCAGCATCATCGGCTGCGAAGGCCCGTAGATGTCGGCATCCAGTACACCGACCGTCGCGCCTTCGGCGGCCAGCGCCAGCGCCAGATTCACAGCGGTCGTGCTCTTGCCGACGCCGCCCTTGCCCGAGGCCACGGCGATGATGTTCTTGATGCCGGGGATCAGCTTGACGCCTCGCTGCACCGCATGGGAAACAATCTTGATCGTGACATTGACCGTCACGGTGCCAACACCGGGCAACGATTTCAGCTTGGCGGTGATTTCCTTGCGGATCGGCTCGACCTGGCTTTTCGCCGGATAACCCAGCAGGACATCGACAGATATGTTATTGCCGTCGACTTTAATGTTCTTCGCCGACTTGCCGGTGATGTAGTCGGTTTTGGTGTTGGGATCGACGAGCTGCTTCAGCGCGCTCTGAACGTCCTGTTCGGTGATGGCCATGATTAGGGTTCCATTCGGATTGCTTTGGTGAGGCGCGATTGTATCGGCATCCCCCTGCCCGACCAACCACAACCCCATGTCGGAAAGGGTTTTTTAGTCCACGATAGCCGTTTACACTGAACCGTGACGAAAACCACGGCTAAGCGCCGATAGTTTGTTGTTATAATTCAATCCTTTAGCCTCATTCAGCCGTTCTTTCACCGACCTTCATCCGACTGCACCCATGCCTCAACGCCGCATCCTCGTCACCTCCGCACTGCCCTATGCCAATGGCGCGATTCATCTGGGCCACCTGGTCGAGTACATCCAGACCGATATCTGGGTTCGTTTTCAGCGCATGCAGGTGAATGACGACGGGTCCCCCGTGGAAGTCCACTACGTCGGCGCCGACGACACCCACGGCACGCCGGTGATGTTGCGTGCGGAATCCGAAGGCCTCACGCCGGAGCAGTTGATCGACCGCGTGTGGAAAGAGCACGACCGTGACTTCAAGAATTTCTCCGTCGGTTTTGACAATTACTACTCGACACATTCCCCGGAAAACCGCGCGCTGTGCGAAGAGATCTACGGCAAGCTCGAACAGGGCGGCCTGATCACCAAACGCCCGGTCGAACAGTTCTATGACCCGGTCAAGGCGATGTTCCTGCCGGACCGCTTCATCAAGGGCCAGTGCCCGAAATGCGGCGCCAAGGACCAATACGGCGATTCCTGCGAAGTCTGCGGCGCCACCTACAGCCCGACTGAACTGAAAAATCCCTATTCAACGGTGTCCGGTGCGGAACCGGTGCGCAAGTCTTCCGGGCACCACTTTTTCAAGCTGTCTGATCCGCGCTGCGAGGGTTTCCTGCGTCGTTATACCCAGGGCGACAACCATCTGCAGCCCGAAGCCGCCAACAAGATGAAGGAATGGCTCGGTGAAGCCGGCGAGGGCAAGCTGTCCGACTGGGACATCTCGCGCGACGCGCCCTATTTCGGTTTCCCGATTCCGGGCACCGACGAAAAAAAATTCTTTTATGTCTGGCTGGATGCACCGGTCGGCTACTTCGCCAGCTTCACCAACCATGTGCGAAGCAAGAAACTCGGCGACAAACTCCTTCAGGACTTCCTGCGTCCCGGCGGCAATACCGAGATGGTGCATTTCATCGGCAAGGACATCCTCTACTTCCACGCGCTGTTCTGGCCGGCGATGCTCGAACACGCCGGCTTCCGCACGCCAACCCGCGTCTATGCCCACGGCTTCCTGACGGTCAACGGCGAAAAGATGTCGAAGTCGCGCGGCACGTTTATTACGGCAAACAGCTACATAGAGCAGGGTTTGAATCCGGAATGGCTGCGCTACTACTACGCCGCCAAGCTGGGGCCGACGATGGAAGACATCGACCTAAATCTCGATGACTTTGTGGCACGCGTGAACAGCGATCTTATTGGCAAGTATGTAAACATCGCGAGTCGCTGCGCCGGGTTCATAGAGAAAAAATTCGGCGGGAAAGTTCAGGATCCAGAAAATTGGAAGGACGACGCGATTCTTCTAAATATCAGAAGCGAGGGTTCAGAAATCGCCGCATTGTATGACCACCGGGAATTCGGAAAAGCGCTTCGCAAGATTATGGAAATTGCAGACCGCATCAATAAGCTGGTGGATTCAGACAAGCCTTGGGAATTAGCGCGGCAGCAGGGGAAAGAAATTGCGCTTCATAGCATTTGCACGCGCGCTTTAGAAGCCTTCCGGTTGTTGACCCTCTATCTCAAACCTGTCCTGCCTTTGGTCGCCGCCAACGTAGAACACCTCCTCGATATCGCCCCCCTGAAATGGAGCGACATTGAGAACCCTCTTTCCAGCAAAAACAACATTGGCACCTATAAACACCTGATGACGCGCGTCGACGCCAAACAAATCGCCGCGCTGACCGAAGCCAACCAGGAAAGTCTCAAACTCGGAGCACCCGCCGCCAAGCCGGCGGCCGCAAAAACAACGGGGAAAGCCGTGGAAACCGCAACCGCCCAAGCAGGCCACATCTCGATCGATGATTTTTCAAAGATCGATCTGCGCGTCGCACGCATTGCCAACGCCGAACACGTCGAAGGCGCCGACAAGCTGCTGAAGCTGACACTCGACGTCGGCGAGCTCGGGACCAAACAGGTCTTCGCCGGCATCAAGTCGGCCTATGACCCGGCGACGCTTGTCGGCCGTCTGACAGTGATGGTCGCCAACCTGGCGCCGCGCAAGATGAAATTCGGCATGTCCGAAGGCATGGTGCTTGCCGCCAGCGGCGACGCCCCCGGCCTGTTCATCCTGTCTCCCGATTCCGGCGCCCAGCCGGGCATGCGCGTCAAATAACCGGTCCGGACCTGCCCCTCGCACATCATGAGCAGCGGCAACCGCAACTTCATCTGCACTGTCGTCTTCATCGACATCGTCGGATTTTCGAAGAAGGCGGTCGCCGATCAGCTGCGCATCAAGCAGCAGCTCAACGATGTGCTGGGAGCCGCCTTGCAGCCGGTGCCGCCGAAAGACCGCATCATCCTCGATACCGGCGACGGCGCTGCGGTGAGTTTCCTCGGCGACCCTGAGGACGGCCTGTTCCTCGGCCTCGCGCTGCGCGACGCCCTGGCCGCCGACGGGAATACACTGCAACTGCGCACCGGCATCAACCTCGGCCCGGTCCGCCTGGTCAAGGACATCAACAACCAGCCGAACATCATCGGCGACGGCATCAATGTCGCGCAGCGGGTCATGGACTTCGCGGCACCGAACCAGGTGCTGTCGTCGCGCTCCTATTACGAAGTGATCTCCGCCCTGTCCGCTGAGCATGCGAAGCTGTTTACCTTCGAAGGTTCACGCACCGACAAGCATGTGCGGGAACACGAAATCTACGCACTCGGCAATGCGCCGGCACCGCAGCGCGCACCGCGCAAAAAAAAGGCACACGCAGCCGCTTTTGAAAAACTCGGAAACACCGCATCAACCGCACGCAGCGGGCTGATGCGCAGGCCCTGGCTGACCACCGCACTGACGGTGATCCTGATCCTCTCAACGGCGGTGCTGATCCGCACGTCGGTCCGCAACCCCGCGAAAGTGGACGCACCGCCTGCGGCAATCGAGGAAGCAGCGCCGCTGCGCGTGGCACCCGATTCAAGGCCGGCGCCGGCAGCCGAGGTCAAATCCCCCGCGCCCGCCGCCAGGACGGACACCAAGCCGGACGCCACCCCCAAGGCGAAAGCAGCGAAAAAAACGGAACCAGCCGCTGCCGCGCGCGAACCTTCAGACCCCGCCAACACCGGTCACGTCAGACTGAATGTGCTGCCCTGGGGAGAGGTCTACGTGAATGACCGCAAATACGGCGTGGCGCCGCCGCTGCGCGACATTGCATTAAAGCCCGGCGCCTATCGCATCGAGGTCCGCAACCCCGGATTCGCCTCGTATGTGCAATTCATTGATCTTGATGCCGGTGAAGAGATTAAAATCGTGCACCGGTTCCGTTGAGGCTTCCTGATCAGGCTCTGTACATGCGCACTTATGCCTTATTGCTGATGTTGATCGCACTGCCCTTTCTCGCAGGCTGTCAGGCCGTGCAAAAAGGCGTGAAGGACATCACCGATTCGCTGGACTTCGAGAAAGCTCGCGCCAAGTCCAATGAAGAGACCACGCTGCCGACGCCCGAAGCCCAGCTCAAAACCGGCATTGCGTATTACGAGAGTGGCAACTACGGCCAGGCGCAACGCGCGCTGCAGGGCAGCCTGAACAGCGGCCTAGCTTCGCGCACCGACCAGGCCCGCGCCTACAAATATCTCGCCTTCATTTATTGCGTGACCGAACGCATCCCGCAATGCCGCCAGGAATTCAGCAATGCCATCGCCGCAGACCCGAAATTCACACTGTCGGCCGCCGAAGCGGGACACCCGACCTGGGGACCGGTGTTTCGCATTGTCCGGGGACGCTGACCCGAACCCAGCCTGATGACCCAGCCCGCCCAGCTTGGCCGCTATGACGTCGTTGCCGAAATCGGCCGCGGCGCGATGGGTGTGGTGTACCGCGCCGTTGACCCGATGCTGGAACGCACGGTGGCGATCAAGACCATCAACATGGCGCTTGATCCCGGCGAAATGGAACATTACGAAAAGCGCTTCACCATTGAAGCGCGCGCGGCCGGAGGCCTGAACCACCCCAACATCGTCATCATCTACGACATCGGCCGCAGCGGCGACCTTGCCTATATGGCAATGGAATTTCTTGAAGGGCGCGAACTCAAGGAACTGATCGCCTCGCGGGAGCTGTCCGCCGATCGCGCGCTCGACATCGCCGCACAAGTCGCCGACGGCCTCGCATACGCCCACGCCCACGAGGTGGTGCACCGCGACGTCAAACCGGCGAACATCATGATCCTCAAGGACGGCCGGGTGAAAATCACCGACTTCGGCATCGCGCGCATGCGCACCGCCGATGTGCGCACGCAAACCGGTTTCGTACTCGGTTCGCCGCGCTACCTGTCGCCGGAACAGGTGCTGGGCAAACGTTGTGATGCGCGTGCCGATACTTTCTCGCTGGGCGTGATCCTCTACGAAATGGTCACCGGGCAGGCGCCTTTCAACGGCATCGACGTCAATTCACTGATGTTCCAGATCGTCAATTTCACCCCGCCACCGCCAAGCAGCGTCAATCCGTCGCTGCCGGCTATGCTCGACCTGATCATTGCCAAGGCGCTGGCCAAAAACGCCGTAGACCGCTACGCCGACATTGCCGAATTCGCCGCCGACCTGCGCGCCTGCCGCCAGCAGGGCGCTACAGCAACACCGCCGGCCGTGTCCGCAGCAGCAGCGCCGCCGCGGATGCTCCACGACCCGACCGACTTGTTTGCCGACATGCCGCCCTCATCGCGTGCCGGTGACCACACTATGCCCGATGGCGGCGTCACTGATACGCTGCCCGCGCGCGGACTGGCGAAAGGTTTTGATTCGATGGCAGCAACAATGCGCCTCGCGGTCCAGACCGGTGCAGCCACCGATCCGGATACTCTGGCAGCCACCTTCTGCGTCACCCGTCACGACATTGACGCCATGGTCATCGCCTCAGATACCCTGTCACCGCAAGAACCGCCGGAACGGCCGCAGCTGCCCCCCGGCTGGTCGCCTTGGGACCGGCAAATATTTCTCGTTTCCGTTGCGGCTGCAACCGTGATCGGTGCACTGATCGTTATCCTTTGAAGGAATTCTGATGCGTATCACCGCTGTCGAAGCCATCGCCATCGACATACCGCTGAGCAAAAATTTCGGCGGCTCCACTTACAGCGTGCTCAAGCGCTCAACCGTAATCACCCGGCTACATACCGATGAAGGGCTGGTCAGCGAGGTCTACAACGGTGACAACCGCGCCCACGGTCCGCTGATCGCCGCGATGGTGCAAAACGAGCTGTTCAATGCCGTCAAAGGTCTGTCGATCTTCGAGCGTGAGCTCGCCTGGCAGCGCATGTTTGCGCTGACACACGCCGCCGGCGACAAAAAGCTGCTGCTGGAAGCCATCGCCTGCATGGACTGCGCGATTTGGGATCTCACCGGCAAAGCGCTGGGCAAACCGGTGCGCGAACTGCTCGGCGGCTACACCGACCGCCTGCCGATCATTTCCATCGGTGGTTATTACATGCCGGGCAAAACGCTCGCCGACATCGGTCACGAAGTCGAGTCCTACCGCGACTTCGGCATGGCCGGCTGCAAATTCAAAGTCGGCGGACTGTCGCCGGAGGAGGATGCAAAACGCGTCGCTACTGCGCGCAAGGCGGTCGGCGATGATTTCATTCTCTGCGTCGACGCCAACCGCGGCTGGGTCGCTGAAGACGCGATCCGCTTCGCGCGGCTGGTCGAACCGTACAATATCCGCTGGTTCGAAGAACCCTGCCACTGGTACGACGATGCCGCACAGATGGCGCGCGTGCGCCAGGCGATCCCGATGCCGGTCGCCGCAGGACAGAGTGAAATCACCAGCCACGCGATCCGCCGGCTGATCGACGCGCGCGCCATTGATTTGGTCAACTACGACGCCTCCGAGGGCGGCGGTGTCACCGACTGGTTGCGCGCCGCCGGCATGGCCGCAGCCTCGGGCCTGTCGATGGCCCACCACGAGGAAGCGCAGATCGCCAGCCACATGCTGGCCGCCGTTCCGCATGGCACCTACGCCGAATGTTTTGCCGATCCGCAGCGCGATCCGGTGTGGCAGCAGATGTGGGTGAACCGCCCGACAATCAAGAATGGAGTGATGATGGTCGCTACAGACCCTGGTTTCGGCATTGCGCTGGATCAGGACATGGTGCGCCGGTTCCGCAGCAACTGAACCAGGGCACAAACATTTTCTAGGAAGTACGATGATCCATCTGCCCGCGTTCCGTCCGCGTTGGCTCGAAATGTATGGCGAGTACACCGCCGCCCGCCTGCGCACCGACATCCTCTCCGGCATCACCGTGGGCATTCTTGCCCTGCCGCTGGCGATCGCTTTTGCGATTGCTTCGGGCATGACCCCGGAATCCGGCATCTACACCGCAATCATCGCCGGCCTCATCATTTCCGCAATCGGCGGTTCACGGGTACAGATAGGCGGACCGACGGGTGCCTTTATCGTCATTGTCTACGGCATCGTGGTCAATTATGGCGTCACCAACCTGCTGATCTGCACGATGATGGCCGGCGTGATGCTGCTCGCGATGGGTCTGCTGCGCATGGGCGCCTGGATCCGTTTCATTCCGGTCTCGGTGATCAGCGGCTTTACCAAGGGCATCGCGGTGCTGATCTTGCTCTCGCAGTTCAAGGACTTCCTCGGGCTGACCACCGAAAAACTGCCGGCAGAATTTTTCGCCCAGATCCGGGTGTTATGGCAAGCGCTGCACACCATCAACTGGACGACCGTCGGCCTGAGTCTGGCCTGCCTGGTCCTGATCCTCACCTGGCCGAAAAACTGGGCGAGGGCCACCTGCTGCCGCATCGCGCCTCCGGCATCGTGCGTGCACGTGAAATCGTTGCGGGTTGAAAAATGTCGGTGAATGAGTACGTTTCCAGGCATCTGATAGTACGCGGCCGGGTACAGGGCGTGGGCTACCGCAACTACATCGCATATAAAGCCGGCGTGTTGCACATCAAAGGCTGGGTGCGTAACCGTATCGACGGCAGTGTCGAAGCCGTTGTAAACGGCAGCCCTGAAGCGGTTGCCGAAATCATCGAATGTGCAAAGCGCGGACCACGCGCCGCCGAGGTCACTGCCGTTGACGTCAGTCCCGCCGAAGGACGGCACGAAGAGTTTATCGTGCGCCCCACGGGATAATCATTTAAAATCAGAAAGTTAAATTACTTCGCAGGGGCGGGCGTACCGCGATGGATGGCCGCTGCACGGGCCGCCAGCTTTTCCGCCTCGGCTTTGCGGCCCAGCGCATCCAGCACCTGCGCCAGATTGTTCAGCGTGTGCGCGACACTGGGATTATTGGAACCCAGCGTTTTTTCCTTCATCGCCAGCGCGCGCCGCAGCACCGGCTCCGCATCGGCGTAACGCTCCTGGGCCTGCAGCACCGCGCCGAGATTGTTCAGGCTCGCCGCGGTTTTCGGATCATCACCGTAGGTTTTTTCGAAAATCGACAGCACACGGCGATGCAGTTTTTCCGCTTCGGCATATTTTTTCTGCGCCTGAACGACATCAGCCAGATTGTTGAGCAGGATGCCGACCGAGGCCGCACGGGGTCCGAGCACTTTTTCGCGCATCGCCAGAGCGCGGCGCAATTCTTTTTCCGATTCGGGATAAAGCTGCGCAAAACGCAAAACCAGACCCAGTGTCGCGATGCTCTGATCGACTGCACGGCTGTTGCGGCCGAAGCTTCGCTCGGCTTCGGCAATGGCTTCACGTGCAAAAAGCTCGGCCTGCTCAACATTGCCGCGCTGCAGATGCAGGCTGGCCTGATCGAACAGCAGTTTCCATTCGGCCTCGCCTGCGGCTGCCGGGGTCGTCCACAGCAGGGCCAGCAGAGCAAAAACGCGAAACCAGTTATTCAGCTGCGCCCTGCTCGACATTGCTGCCATAAACGACTTTGACGTTTTCCGGATGCAGCCAGTCGGACAGCGAACGGATCAGGTCTTCATTGATATTGACCTGCCAGGCCGGGCCCAGCTTGACCTCGCAGCGCGCGCCGTTGCTGGAATACTCCACGGCCACCGGACAGGAACCCTGGCGATGCGGCGCCAGCAGCTCTTTCAGCTTGTTACCAGAAGACTGGCCGTTGCAGATCAACAGGATGCCGCGGGCATAACGGTTGCGCGCCTCATTGAGATCCAGAACATTCAGCGCTTCCAGCCGCAGCGAATTGTCGGCGCCGTTGCCGTTGTCGGATTCCGATTCGGCGCTGCGGTAACGCTGGCGGCCACGGATTTCCATGACCAGAAGCTCATCCTCGCGCAGCTTGTGGCGGAACCGGTCGAAGGCTTCACGGAACACCACGATCTCGTGTTTGCCGGTGTCGTCTGCCAGCAGCACGATGCCCATGCGACCACTGGCGGTGTTCTGTACCCGTACCGATAGCACCACGCCGGCCACCGTCACCGAACGTCCGGCAATATCACTGGCGGTCTGCAATTCGCCCAGCTTGCGGCTGACCATGCGCCGCACTTCTTCACGATAGACATTGAACAGATGATCGCTGTGGTAGAAACCCAGCGCCATTTTCTCGTTCTGCAGCAGTTCTTTTTTGCCCCAGCGCGGCACATTCGCCGGCGCTACCACGCGCGGCGCATCGACGGCATCGCCGAACAGGCTGTTCTGCGAAGCAGAGCGCATGGCCTGCTCTGCAGATTCCAGCGCCAGACCGACGCAGGCCATCAGTTCGGCGCGGTTGTCATTAACGCTGTCAAAAGCACCGGCACGCACCAGGGATTCGACCACGCGGCGGTTGACCAGGCGCTTGTCAACGCGATGACAGAAATCGAACAGGTCCTTGAACGGGCCGCTGGCCTCGCGCACCTCGACAATGTGGTTGATCGCACCTTCACCGGTGCCCTTGATGCCGCCAAGCCCGTAACGGATGCGTTTGGTATCCACCGGCGCAAAACGGTAGCCGCCGGCGTTGACGTCCGGCGCCAAAACCTGAAGACCGTTTTCACGCGAGTCGTCGACCAGCTGCTGCACCTTGTCGGTATCGTTCATCACTGCCGACATGTTGGCCGCCATGAACGCGGCGGTATGGTGCGCCTTCATGTAGGCGGTGTGATAGGCCACCAGCGCGTACGCCGCGGCATGCGACTTGTTGAAACCGTAACCGGCAAACTTTTCCATCAGGTCGAACAGTTCGTCGGCCTTGGTCTGCGACAGTCCGTTTTTAGCCGCACCTTCGCGGAACAGGCCGCGGTGCTCAGCCATTTCTTCGGGCTTTTTCTTGCCCATCGCACGGCGCAGCAGATCGGCGCCGCCGAGGCTGTAACCACCGATGATCTGCGCCATCTGCATCACCTGCTCTTGGTACACCATGATGGCATAGGTCTCGGAGAGAATGCTTTCGACGCGGGGGTCGGGATAGTTGAAACGCTTGCCGTGTTTGCGCGCGCAGAATTCCGGAATCAGCTCCATCGGACCCGGCCGGTACAGCGCAACCAGCGCAATAATGTCGCCGAAGCGGTCAGGCTTGGCGCTTTTCAGCATGTCGCGCATGCCGCGCGATTCAAACTGGAACACGGCCGAGGTATTGGCCTGCTGGAAAATCGCGTAAGAGGCCTTGTCGTCCAGCGGCAGTTTTTCGAGCTGCAGCGTCGAGGACGGATCCAGCTGGCGGATGTAACGCAGCGTCCAGTCGAGAATGGTCAGCGTGGTCAGACCGAGAAAATCGAACTTGACCAGACCGATGGCTTCGACGTCGTCCTTGTCGAACTGGCTCACTGCGGAGTTCGAAGCGTCGGCGACATACAGCGGACAGAAATCGGTGAGTTTTCCCGGCGCGATCAGCACACCGCCGGCATGCATGCCGACGTTACGGGTCATGCCTTCGAGCGTACCCGCCAGTTCCAGCAGCTCGGCGACTTCCTCTTCGTTTTTCTCGCGCTCGGCCAGCTGCGGCTCCATCTTGCGCGCCTCTTCCAGCGTGATCAGCTTGCCGGGCTGGAAGGGAATCAGCTTCGCCAGCTGGTCGCAGAAGTTGTAACCGAGGTCGAGCACGCGGCCGACGTCGCGCACCACCGCCTTCGCCGCCATGGTACCGAAAGTGGCAATCTGCGACACCGAGTCGGCGCCGTAACGCTGCTTCACATAACCGATGACGCGGTCACGGCCGTCCTGGCAGAAGTCGATATCGAAGTCGGGCATCGATACGCGTTCCGGATTGAGGAAGCGTTCGAACAGCAGGTTGTAGCGCAGCGGATCGAGATCGGTAATGCCCAGACTGTACGCCACCAGCGAGCCGGCGCCCGAACCACGGCCTGGACCGACCGGCACGCCGTTGTTCTTGGCCCAGTTGATGAAGTCGGCAACGATCAGGAAGTAGCCGGGGAAACCCATCTGCACGATGGTTTTGGTTTCGAATTCCAGCCGTTCGCGATACACAGGCTCCTGCTTTTCGCGCTCCGCGGCATCCGGATACAGTTCAGCGAGACGCGTCGACAACCCGTCACCGGCGCAGGTGCGCAGGTGCTGCTCCAGGCTGACACCTTCAGGCGTCGGAAAATGCGGCAACCTGCTCTTGCCCAGTGTCAGGCCCAGCGTGCAACGCCTGGCGATCTCCACCGAGTTCTCCAGCACTTCCGGTACATCGGCGAACAGCGCCGTCATCTCGGCCTGGGTCTTGAAATACTGTTCGGTGCTGAATTTCCGCGGACGGCGCTGATCGGACAGGATGTAACCCTCGGAGATGCACACCCTCGCCTCGTGGGCGCGGTATTCGTCAGGCTTGAGGAACTGCACCGGGTGGGTGGCCACCGCGGGCAGACCCAGCTCGCCAGCCAATTTCAGTGCGCGGCCGACATGCAATTCCACCGGCACCGAAGCCGCGCCGGCAGTCATCGCCTGCGGCCCCAGCCGCTGCACTTCCAGATAAAAACGTCCGGGGAAAAGCTGCGCCCAGTCCTGCGCGAGACGGCGCGCATTGTCCTCCTGTCCGGCAATCAGCGCCTGGCCGACGTCGCCCTGGTGTGCACCCGACAGTGCAATCAGGCCGCCGGTACCGATGTCCTCAAACCATGACTTCATCACTTCGGCACGGCCGCGATACTGGTTGCTGCGATACGCCCGGGTCAGCAATTCACAAAGGCGCAGATAACCCTCGTGGTTCTGCGCCAGCAGCAGCAGGCGGAAAGAATTATCTCGGTCGGTCTCGTTGCTGAGCAGCAGGTCGCAACCGATGATCGGCTTGACGCCGTTGCCGCGCGCCTCCTTGTAGAACTTGACCATGCCGAAGACGTTGCCGAGGTCGGTCAGCGCCAGCGCCGGCATGCCGTCGGCCTTGGCCGCAGCCACCGCATCGTCGATACGCACGATGCCATCAACGATGGAGAACTCGCTGTGCAGGCGGAGGTGGACGAACGACGGTTGCATAACGCGCTATTTTACGGTGTGGCGGCGCCGGGATTAATGCATGCGCGCAGGAATGTTTTAGGCCAATAAAATCCGCCACATAGCCAAGGCTGCTGCCCATAACGTACGCAGCAACCGGCGCTGCGCCGCGCAAATGCCGCATAATGCCGCGCATTCTACCGAGACCTGCATCCCTTACCGTCACCCGATGAAGCCCGCTCACACGACTTTTCACCAATTCAACGGCCTGCGTCACCATGTTCGCAGCTGGGGGCCGGCATCGGCGCCGCCGCTGTTCCTGCTGCACGGCTGGATGGATGCTTCGGCGTCATTCCAGTTCGTCGTCGATGAGCTGAAACGCGACTGGCATGTCATCGCACCCGACTGGCGCGGCTGCGGCCACTCCGGATGGTCAATCAACGGTTACTGGTTTCCCGACTATTACGCCGATCTCGATACCCTGCTGGCCATCTACTCGCCGGACGCACCGGCGCGGCTGGTCGGCCACAGCATGGGCGGCGTGATCGCCTGCACCTATGCCGGCATCCGTCCGCAACGGGTGGCACAGGTGATGTCGCTGGAAGGCTTCGGCCTGGCCCGCACCAGCCCGGGCGACGCACCCGCGCGTTACCGCCGCTGGCTCGATGAGATGACCGAGGAACCGCGCTTCCGCATCTACGGCTCCTACGATGCGCTGGCGGCGCGTCTGCAAAGCGACAATCCGCGGCTTACGCTGGAGAAAGCGCAGTTCATCGCCCGCGCCTGGGCCCACGAAACCGCCAGCGACAAGATTGAACTGCTGCATGACCCGCGCCACAAGCGCGCGAATCCGGTGCTGTTCAGGATTGATGAACTGATCGCCTGCTGGCGGGAATGTGCAGCGCCAGTGCAATGGGTATTCGCAAGGGATTCAAAAGGCACCGGTTATCTGAAAGACACGCCGGAACAGCTCGCCGAACGCAAAAACGCGTTTCGTGACTATCGCGAAAGCTGGATTGAAGAGGCCGGGCACATGATGCACCACGACCAGCCTGCGGCGGTCGCGCGCCTGATTGAAGCGTTTATCGACTGAAGCGGGAGCAAGGCTTCAGTCAATCCGGGACGCAGGAGCGCCCCGGATGATGCAAGATCAGTCCTGCAGGATGTGTGGATAGGCAAATCCGGCCGTCAGCAGAAACACAAACACCTTGCCGACAAACTTGATTTTTTCCGATCCGTTCATCTCACCGAACTTCTTGCCGCCGGGCGCCGCACTCCCTTGCGCAGCCTTGTTTTCTTCAGACATGGAAAACTCCTGTGATTAATGGGTTAAACAGGGTTGAAACAAGTTATTGAACAGATCCATCGCGTAATGCCAGCCCCGACAATCGCCGGAGCCGCGGGAGCAAGCCGCCCGTGCCAGAACGATTGCTGACTACTATGCAGTCCTAGAAGTGCAGTTTTTGTGAAGCTTGCGTCATATTCGTTGGCCTGCAACACTGACGTTCCCCATTTAGCCCCTCAAATTATCCCGAGTATGCCGACTCCCCTACCTTCCCCGCTGCTGGGCGTTCTCGGCGGCATGGGCCCTCTTGCCACAGCAGACTTTCTGGCCAAACTGGTTGCCGAAACACCAGCCAGCTGCGATCAGGACCACATCCCCTATATTGCCTATGGCGTGCCGCAGATCCCGGACCGGCCGCCGGCGATCATCGGCAACGGCGAATCACCGTTGCCATACATGCTTCGCGGAATCGCCACGCTGAAACAGGCCGGCGCGCAGGCTGTGGCCATCGCCTGCAACACGGCGCATTACTGGCATGATGATCTGCTGCGGGAGGGCAGACTGCCCATCCTGCATATCGCCGATGCAGTCTGCGATCTGCTGGCGGAACGCGGCATCGGCAGCGGCAAAATCGGTTTGATCGGTACGGAAGGCACCATCAAGGCCGGCTTTTTCCAACAACGCTTTGCAGCACGCGGACTCGACTATCTGATCAGCAACCGCGCCGATCAGGACGATCTGGTAATGCCGGCCATCGCCTGCGTCAAAGCCAACGACCTGCAACGTGCGCATCACCTGGCCATTCAGGCGGTTGAAAACCTGCTCGACGCCGGTGCCTGCGCCGTCGTGCTGGCCTGCACCGAAACACCGGTAGCTGTTGAATTTGCACCACATCCGGCAGCCATGCACTGTATTGATGCAACCCGCGCACTGGCACAGGCCTGCGTCGCCTGGCATCGCACAGCGACACAGGCACGCTAACCAATTGTAAATGATCAGTTCTTTAACAGTCCTTCGTGCCGGGCTGCTGGACAAAACAGCAGGTCTCCCTTAAATTGCCCTTTGCAAGAATTCTTCGCCGTGAAACCAAACCAACCCCGACTCTCTCAACTGCTACAGAACTGCCATAGGAGATTTCCATGCTTCGCATTCCTCATCTGGTGGCCGCCATTGCCGCTGCAAGCCTGTTCACAGCGCCGGTACAGGCACAGGAACTGACTGGCACGCTGAAAAAAATCAAGGACACGGGCGTCATCAAGGTCGGTCATCGCGACTCCTCGGTGCCGTTTTCCTACCTCGATGACAAGCAGCAGCCGATCGGCTACGGCGTCGATATCTGCATGAAAATCGTCGACAAGGTCAAAGCCGAACTGAAAATGCCGAATCTGAAGGTCGAGTTCGTGCCGGTCACTTCGCAGACGCGGATTCCGATCTTGATGGGCGGCAACATCGACCTCGAATGTGGCTCGACCACCAACTCGGTCGAGAGGCAGAAGCAGGTGGACTTCGCTCCGACCTATTTCGTCACCGGCACCAAGATCATCGTCAAGAAGAATTCCGACATCAAGGGTTACGACGACCTCAAAGGCAAGACCGTGGTCTTCACCCAGGGCACAACCAACGAGCGTGCGATGAAAGCCTACAACGACGAGAAGAAACTCGGCATCAACTTCATCCCGTCCAAGGACCATGCCGAATCCTTCCTCGCCGTGCAGACCGACCGCGCCGTGGCCTTTCCGATGGACGATATCCTGCTCTACGGCCTGAAAGCAGGCGCCAAGAACCCGGATGATTTCGTCGTCATCGGCGAGTTTCTCTCCGACGACCCCTATGCGATCATGTTGCGTCGAGATGACCCCGCATTCAAAAAACTGGTTGATGATACCGTGACCGGGATCTACAAGAGCGGCGAAATTAACAAGATCTACACCAAGTGGTTCGAGTCGAAAATCCCGCCCAAGGGCATCAACCTGTACTTCCCGATGTCGGATGGACTCAAGGCCGCGATCAAGAACCCGAACAACACCGGTGTCGGCGCCTGCGGCAAGATGAAGTGCTGATGGCGTACGGCTGCTGAACCCAACCGGAGAGCCCCGCTCTCCGGTTTTTTTATTCTGCATTCACCGTTAGACTGCCTCCATGGATTTCGGCTTTCTCTCACAGCCGGCTTTTTCCGGCGGTGGCACCTATTTCGACTGGGTGATTACCGGCATCAAATGGACCATGCTGGTATCGCTGTGCGCATGGGTCATTGCCTTCACCGTGGGCTCGGTGCTGGGCGTCATGCGCACGACCAAAGTCGTCTGGCTGAAAGGCCTTGCCACCGTTTACGTTGAGCTGTTCCGCAACATTCCGCTGCTGGTGCACATGTTCATCTGGTACTTCGTCATGCCGGAACTGGTGCCCAAGTCGCTGGGTCTCTGGATGAAACAGGGCATGCCCATGCCCGAGTTCTGGAGCGCTGTTTTTGCATTGGGTTTCTACACCGCATCACGCGTCGCAGAGCAGGTACGTTCGGGGATCGAATCCATTCCCAGAGGACAGACTCATGCCGCGCTGGCCACCGGCCTGACCATGCCTCAGGTCTACCGCTACCTGCTGCTGCCAATGGGCTACCGCATCGTGGTGCCGCCGCTGACCTCCGAATTCCTCACCATCTTCAAGAACTCTTCAGTCGCACTGACCATCGGCGTACTCGAACTGACTGCACAGGCCCGGACCATCTCCGAATATACCTTCCGCACATTCGAGATCTTTACGCTCGCTACCGTCGTCTACGTGGTAATCACACTGGCCGTGGTGGTCATCATGCAGTTTGTCGAAACAAAGATTCGTGTGCCGGGCTACATCGGCACGGGACGCTAAGCCATGTTCAGCGATTTCGACTTCGACGTCATCCAGCGCGCCCTGCCCTATATGGGTCAGGGCATGATGTTTTCGCTGGGCCTCACCGCGCTGGCCATGATCGGCGGCATTGTCCTCGGCACCGTCTTGGCGCTGATGCGCCTCTCCAGCATCAAGGCGATCAGCCTGCCCGCCAGCGGCTACGTCAACCTGCTGCGCTCGACGCCGCTGATCCTGGTGATTTTCTGGTTCTATTTTCTGGTACCGATCGCCATCAAGCACTTCTCGGGCGACAGCTATGCCCAGGGCATCGGCCCCTTCCATTCGGCGCTGATCGCCTTCACGCTGTTTGAGGCCGCGTATTATTGTGAAATCATCCGCGCCGGCATCCAGAGCGTGCCTGCAGGCCAGATCAACGCCGCCTATGCGCTGGGACTCAATTACTGGCAGGCCACCATCCAGGTCGTGCTGCCCCAGGCCTTCCGCAACATGGTGCCGATCCTGCTGACCCAGGGCATCATCCTGTTCCAGGACACTTCCCTGGTGTACGTGGTGGGCCTCACCGATTTCATGGGGGCGGCCAGCAAGGTCGCCCAGCGTGACGGACGACTGGTGGAAATGTACCTGTTCGCCGCTCTGGTTTATTTTGTCCTCTGTTTCATCGCGTCGTTAATCGTCAAGCGGCTGCAAATGCGAATCACCCCGCCGCGTTAGGAAGGCAATTTCCCATGGCCATGATCGAATTCAAAAATATCAGCAAGTGGTACGGCAACTTCCAGGTGCTGAAGAACTGCACGACCCAGGTCGAAAAAGGCGAGGTCGTCGTGGTCTGCGGCCCCTCGGGCTCCGGCAAATCAACCCTGATCAAATGCGTCAACGGCCTCGAACCATTCCAGCAGGGTGAAATGATCGTAAACGGCAAGTCCGTGGGCGACAAGTCGACCAACCTGCCGCAACTGCGCGCCAAGATCGGCATGGTGTTCCAGAACTTCGAACTGTTTCCGCACATGAACGTCACCGCGAACCTGAACCTTGCACAGGTCAAGGTTCTCGGCCGCAGCACCGAAGAAGCCACGGAAAAATCCCAGGCCCTTCTCAAGCGCGTCGGCCTAATCGATCATGCACAAAAATTCCCGGGGCAGCTCTCCGGCGGCCAGCAGCAGCGCGTGGCCATTGCCCGCGGCCTCGCGATGGATCCAATCGCCATGCTGTTCGACGAACCCACATCGGCACTGGACCCGGAAATGATCAACGAAGTGCTGGATGTGATGGTCGAATTGGCACAGGAGGGCATGACCATGATGTGCGTCACCCATGAAATGGGTTTCGCGCGCAAAGTTGCCCACCGCGTCATCTTCATGGATCGCGGCGAAATCGTTGAAGATGCACCCAAAACCGAATTCTTCGGCACCCCGCGCTCGGAACGTGCCCAACAGTTCCTATCAAAAATTCTGCATCACTGAAATCCTCGCCAGCGCACTGCACACGCAGGTAGAATGCGCGCTTTTTAAGGGAGGCGCGCCACAACGCCGGCGCGCATGAAACCATGGCCGCAAGCACCACGAAGAAAAAATCCGCCGTGAAGTACGATTGCAGCAAATGCCCCGGGTATTGCTGCAGCTACCCGCTGATCGAAGTCGGCAAACGCGACATCGCGCGGCTGGCCAAACACTTTGGCATCACCTATGCCCAGGCCGAGTCACGCTACACGCGTTTTGACCGTTCCGAGAAAGTACGCTCGCTGAAACAGCAGGAAGACAAGCATTTTGGCAAGATCTGCAAAATGTTCGATACCAAAAAGCGCTGCTGTACGGTGTATGAAGCGCGTCCGAGCGTATGTCACTCCTACCCGGACGGCAAGCGCTGCGGTTATTACGAGTTCCTGCAGTTCGAACGCGAACACCAGGACGATCCGAAGTTCGTCGCCACCACCGACAACTGATCCGGATGCTTACGGGTTCCCGGCAACCAGCCGGGTGCCCAGACGGCGCAGAAAGTCTTCGCATTGCGCGATTTGCGCCAGCGTGACGAACTCATCGGGCTTGTGCGCCTCACGGATCGAGCCCGGACCGCAAACGATGGTCGGTACCCCCGCCACCTGAAAATGCGCAGCCTCGGTGCCGAAAGACACCTTGGAGATATCACCGTTGCCTGACAGCTCCTGCGCCAGTGCGGTAATGCCCGCCTCCGGCGCCGTATTCAAAGCCGGCATTTCCGACATTTTCACCAGCGTAAAACCGCTGCGTGGATCAACCGCCTGCATTTCCGGTTCGATCACCGTACGCAGATGCTGCTCGAACTCGTGCAGCAGCGACTGCGGGTCATCGCCCGGCAGGTTGCGGAACTCGAAATCAAACACGCATTCATGCGGCACGATGTTCAGTGCGGTACCACCGTGGATCACGCCGGTGTGCACCGTCGTGTAAGCCACATCAAAACCGCGGTCAAAGGGGCCGCGGTCACGGTGCCGCCGCGCCATCTGCTTCAGGAAGGCCACGGCCTCGGCGGCCGCCTCCACCGCATTGACGCCGAAAGGCGCATAAGCCGAATGTGAGGCCAGCCCGCGCACGGTGCAGCGATAACTCTGCTTGCCCTTGTGCGCAATTACTGAACGCATTTCCGTGGGTTCACCGACGATGCAGGAACGCGGCCTGATGCCTGCCTGCTGCAAATCGCTCAGCAAACCGCGCACGCCCAGACAACCGACTTCCTCGTCATAACTGAAGGCAAGATGCACCGGCGTGCGCAGCCCCTGCCTCGCCACGCCGGGGATCACCGCCAGTACGCAGGCGATGAAACCCTTCATGTCGGAAGAGCCGCGGCCGTAGAGCCGTCCATCGCGCTCAGTCAGCACAAAAGGATCGGTGGCCCAGTCCTGGCCGTCCACCGGCACCACATCGGTATGACCCGACAGCACGATGCCCGGTTCTCCGCGCGGCCCCAGCGTCGCAAACAGATTGGCTTTGCGCCGGTCGCGGTCATAGGTCAGCCGGCAATCGGCATCCAGCGGGCGCAGATATTCCTGCAGGTAGTCGATCAGTTCGAGGTTGGAATCGCGGCTGACGGTCGGGAACGCGATCAGCGTCTTGAGCAGCGCCAGCGTTTCTGCAGAGGCGGCGGCTTGAGGCTTCATCAGAACATCCCTTGTTAAAGAGCCAGCATAGGCAGGCCTCAATACCCTGTCAATGCGGGCGGAAACCTGAGCGGCATGCGGTATCCTCGCACCATGAAACACTACCCGCTTACAAAACACCTGCGACTGCTTTGCGCTGCACTGAGTCTGTTTGCCGCCGGGGCCGGGGCCGGCGCTGCCGAACTGCGCATCGGCCTCTCCGGTGAAGTCACTTCGCTGGATCCGCAATACCTCGCCGCCCAGCCCAATCTGACGGTAGCAAGGCATGTTTTTGAATCGCTGACCGATGTCGATCCGCAAACCCGGCTGATACCCGGTCTCGCCGAACGCTGGCGCGCAATCGACGCGACGACCTGGGAATTCAATCTGCGCCGCGGCGTGAAATTCCATGATGGCTCACCACTGACCGCGGACGATGTGGCGTTCTCGCTGGCACGGCCGCTGTCGATCAAGGGCAGTCCCGGCGGTTTTGCCGCATACGTACGTGCTGTGGCATCGACTACGGTAGTCGATGCAAACACGCTGCGTGTAAAAACCAAATATCCCTACGGTGCGCTGCCCGAAGATCTGAACTCGATCCTGATTGTTTCAAAAAAACACGCGCAAAACGCCGGCCCTGAAGATTTTGATTCGGGCCGCGCACTGGTCGGCACAGGACCTTACAAATTCCTGCGCTATCAACGCGGCGACCGGCTGGAACTGACGCGCAACGAACAGTGGTGGGGCAAGGCACCAGCCTGGGACAAGGTCACGCTGCGCATCCTTCCTGCCGATCCTTCGCGCACCGCGGCCCTGCTCTCCGGTGAACTCGACGTGATTGAACACGTGCCATCCGCGGACATCAAAAACATAAATAAAAACAATAAATTACACGTTACCCAGACAACCTCCTGGCGCACCATCCTGCTACATCTTGATCAATACCGCGCACAGCCACCCGGCGTCAGCGACCTCAACGGCAAACCGCTGTCCGCCAATCCCTTCATGGATCTGCGCGTGCGGCGCGCGATGTCCAAAGCGATCAATCGACAGGCCATCGCTGAGCGTGTGATGGAAGGCCTCGCGCTGCCTGCAGCCAATGTCGTGTCGCCCGGCGTGTTCGGTTACAGCGCGCTGAAAACCGAAGCCCATGATCCGGAAGGCGCCAAACGCCTTCTCGCTGAAGCCGGTTATCCCAATGGTTTCCGCGTGACACTCGCCGGACCGAACAACCGTTATATCAACGATGAACAGGTACTGCAGACCGTTGCGCAATTACTGACACGCATCGGCATCCAGACCCGCGTGGAAGCGGCACCGATGTCAGCCTTTCTCGGCCGCGTGCGCAAAGAGGAAATCAGCTTCGCGCTGCTTGGTTGGGGTTCCTTTGCCGCCGATCTGTCGCTGCGTTCACTGGTTGCAACGCCCAATGCCGACAAGGGTTATGGCGCCTGGAACTGGGGCCGTTACAACAATCCGAAAGTCGAAAAACTGATGGAACAGGCGCTAGGCAGCGTGGATCGCAGCAAACGCGAAACCCTGGCGCGCGATGCCAGTGCGATGGCGATGCAGGACCTCGCCTTCATTCCGCTGCATCACCAGGTGGTCAGCTGGGCGATGCGCGCGAATCTGGCCTATGTGCCGCGCACCGATGAGTTCACCTTTGCCCACCATTTCACGCCGCGCTGAGGGCGTGCCTTGCTGACGTACATGCTGCGGCGGCTGGCGTGGAGTGCCGCCACACTGCTGGTGATGTCACTGCTGGTCTTCGCCGGGGTGTATGCCATCGGCAATCCGGTGGAACTGCTGATCAATCCGCAGGCCGACCAGGCGGAAATCGCCCGCGCCACCGCGCTGCTCGGTCTCGACCGTCCGTTGTGGGAACAGTACTGGATGTTTTTCCGCGGCGCGCTCGGCGGCGACCTCGGTGTTTCCTTCGCTGCCAGCGTGCCGGCCATCACGCTGATCCTCGAACGCATGCCGGCCACGCTGGAACTCGCGCTGGCGGCAATGCTGATCGCCGTCGGCATCGGCATCCCGCTCGGTCTGCTGGCCGGTCTGCGTCCGCACTCATGGCTGGCGCGCACCATCATGACGCTGTCGACACTGGGATTTGCACTGCCGACCTTCTGGGTCGGGCTGCTGCTGATCATGGTGTTTTCGGTGCAGCTGGGCTGGCTGCCGACGACCGGCCGCGGCGCAACCGTCGATGTCTTCGGCATTCCGCTGAGCATTTTCACCGCTGACGGCCTGCGCCACCTGCTGCTGCCCGCCACAACGCTGGCGCTGTTCAAACTGGCGCTGCTGGTCCGTCTGACCCGCGCCGGCACGCAGGACGCCATGCTGCAGGATTATGTGCGCTACGCCCGGGCCAAAGGCCTCAGTGAATGTGCCGTCGTGCGTTCGCATGTGATGCCCAACATCCTGATCCCCATCGTCACCGTGGCCGGACTGGAACTGGGTTCGCTGATCGCTTTTGCCATCGTTACTGAAACTGTTTTTGCATGGCCCGGCATGGGCAAGCTGCTGATTGATTCGATCAATGTGCTCGACCGGCCGGTGATCGTCGCTTACCTGCTGGCGACAGTCAGCCTGTTCATCCTGATCAATCTGCTGGTTGATCTGCTTTATGCGGTGCTCGATCCACGGGTGCAGGCCGGGGATGCGCGATGAGCACGATCGCCCTGCCCACCCGCCTGCTCGCCGCAAATTTCGCCCGCGACCGCATTGCGCTGCTGTCCTTCTGGCTGCTGGCTGCGCTGCTGTTCTGTGCCCTCGCAGCGCCGTGGCTGGCGCCGCAGAACCCCTACGACCTCGCGCAACTCGACATCCTTGATGCCAAGCTTGCACCCGGTGTAAAAAGCAGCGCCGGATCAACCTACTGGCTGGGTACCGACGATCAGGGTCGCGACATGCTGTCGGCAATCCTCTACGGTTTGCGCATCAGCCTCGGCGTCGGTATCACCTCCACCGTCCTTGCACTGGCGCTGGGCGTAATCTCCGGAATGACAGCCGCCCGTGCCGGCGGCTGGATCGACGGACTGATCATGCGTATCGTCGACCTGCAGCTCTCCTTCCCCGCCATTCTGGTTGCGCTGATCCTGCTCGCACTGACCGGCCAGGGCATCGACCGCATCATCCTCGCGCTGGTGGTCGTGCAATGGGCCTATTACGCGCGGACCGTACGCGCCGCCGCACTGGTCGAACTGCGCAAGGAATATGTCGAAGCGGCCGTGTGCATGGGCATCGGTGAGGCACGCATCCTGCTTCGCCATGT
>JAURHM010000003.1 GCA_030833315.1 Burkholderiales bacterium | reverse complement strand
TGGTGATGCCTGGTGACAACATTTCGATCACGGTTGCGCTGATTCAGCCGATCGCGATGGAAGAGGGTCTGCGTTTCGCCATCCGCGAGGGTGGCCGGACTGTCGGCGCCGGCGTCGTCGCGAAAATCATCGAGTAAGGCTGCAGGCCAGTAGCTCAACTGGCAGAGCGTCGGTCTCCAAAACCGAAGGTTGGGGGTTCGATTCCCTCCTGGCCTGCCAACAGACAGGTGTGATTGATAGACCGGCGGCCGGACTGAAAAGTCCGGTCTCTCCGGAAAGTGCAAGGCGGTTGCGATAGTGGACAAGATCAAGGTTGCGGTAGCAGCGCTGCTCGTTGCCGCGGGTGTCAGCGGGTTTTATTACCTGCAGGAAAGCGCGACCGTGATCCGGCTTGCGGCGTTTCTGGCCGGGCTGGTAGCGGGCGCAGCTGTGCTTTGGACAACGGCGGCGGGGCAGGGTTTTTTTGCCTTTGCGCAGGAATCCGCAGCGGAAACCCGCAAGGTGGTTTGGCCGAGCCGCAATGAAACGCTGCAGGCGACTGCAATCGTGTTTGTATTTGTTCTCATCATGGCGCTGTTCATGTGGGTTGTGGACGGCATCCTGCTGTGGATCGTGAAAAAGCTGATCGGCGGTGAGTGAGATGAGCAAAAAATGGTATGTCGTGCACGCGTATTCGGGTTTTGAGAAAAGCGTCCAACGCGCGCTCATTGACCGCATCCGTCGCGCCGGTATGGAGGAGCAGTTCGGCCAGATCCTGGTGCCCGTAGAAGAAGTGGTCGAAATGAAAAGCGGCCAGAAGAGCATCAGCGAACGCAAGTTCTTCCCAGGCTATGTGCTGGTCGAGATGGACATGACCGACGAGTCCTGGCATCTGGTGAAGAACACCGCGAAAGTGACGGGTTTTGTCGGCGGCACGGCGACGAAACCGACACCGATTTCGGACAAGGAAGTGCAGAACATCCTGAACCAGATTCAGGAAGGCGTCGAAAAGCCTCGTCCCAAGGTGCTGTTCGAAGTGGGCGAGGCGGTGCGCGTCAAGGATGGTCCGTTTGCCGATTTTCACGGCAACGTGGAAGACGTCAATTACGACAAGAGCAAGCTGCGCGTGTCGGTGACGATTTTCGGCCGGTCTACGCCGGTGGAACTGGATTTCGGTCAGGTCGAGAAGGCCTGATCGCGTTTTTCGTTTTTCAGTAAGTTTTTTGTGGTTTTTTGTAGTTAACCGCGGGGAGGGTGTCGCCAGCCGGCATCCGATTGCACCCGTAAGGAGATTGTAAATGGCAAAGAAAGTCGTCGGCTTCATCAAGCTGCAGGTGCCTGCAGGCAAGGCGAATCCCTCGCCGCCCATCGGCCCGGCCCTGGGTCAGCGCGGCCTGAACATCATGGAATTCTGCAAGGCGTTCAATGCCGCCACGCAGAAAATGGAACCCGGCCTGCCGATTCCCGTGGTGATCACCGCTTATCAGGACAAGAGCTTCACCTTCGTCATGAAGACGCCCCCGGCGTCGATCCTGATCAAGAAAGCGGCGAAGATCGACAGCGGCAGCAAGCGTCCGAACACCGACAAGGTGGGGCGTATCACGCGCGCTCAGGTTGAAGAAATCGCCAAACTGAAAATGCCCGATCTGACCGCCGCTGATCTGAATGCCGCGGTGCGCACGATCGCCGGCAGCGCCCGCAGCATGGGCGTCGATGTGGAAGGGGTCTGAGATGGCAAACGTATCCAAACGCTACAAGGCGGTCCGCGCCAAGGTCAACCGCGACAAGTTTTATGCGCTGAAAGACGCGCTGCAACTGGTCAAGGAAAACGCCACTGCCAAATTCAACGAAGCTGTTGATGTCGCGCTGAATCTCGGCATCGATGCCAAGAAATCCGATCAGAACGTCCGCGGTTCGGTCGTGCTGCCGCAAGGCACCGGCAAGACCGTGCGGGTGGCGGTTTTCGCTCAGGGCGAAAAGGCCCAGCAGGCGAAAGACGCCGGCGCCGACCTCGTCGGTTTCGACGATCTGGCCGCCGAAATCAAGGGCGGCAAGATGGATTTCGACGTGGTCATTGCCACACCGGACGCGATGCGCGTTGTCGGTCAGCTGGGCCAGGTTCTCGGACCGCGCGGCCTGATGCCGAACCCGAAAGTGGGCACGGTAACCCAGGATGTGACGCTGGCGGTGAAAAACGCCAAGGCTGGCCAGGTGCAGTACCGCGCCGACAAGGCCGGCATCGTTCAATGCACGATCGGTCGTGCTTCGTTCACGGTGGAAGCGCTCGAAGAAAACATCCGTGCGCTGGTGGATGCCGTCAACAAGGCGCGTCCTGCCGGCACCAAGGGCATCTACCTGAAAAAGGTTGCGATCTCAAGCACGATGGGCCCCGGCGTTCGCGTCGACCAGTCGAGCTTCGCGCAGTCGCAGCAGTAAGCAAAAGTCCCCGCGCCGTTGGGCGGGGCAGGAACTTTGGGCCGTCGGCAGAACATCGCCGGCGGGTTGTCAAAGACCGTAGGTACCGAGAGGTTTAATTTTTGGAGGAAGGCCGAGGCAACGCCCCGGCCGGAAACTGAAGTCCTACGCAGACGGTGTGCCCGAAACAGGTCAAACATGTTCATGTCTGACTCCTGGATCAATGGTCGCCGTGTTTCAAACGGTGGGAGCGGAACAGCGAAACCCCGAAACAGAGCCGGTCTTCGGCGACGTTTCAAAGTCGAGCCGGGATGCCTCCACTGATTATCGTTTAACGTTGAACGGAGAACGACCTTGAGTCTCAATCTGGAGCAGAAGCAAGCGGTGGTGGCTGAGGTGAGCGCGCAGGTGGCGCAAGCCCAAGCCATCGTACTCGCTGAGTACCGCAGCCTGCCCGTGGGTGACATGACCGAACTGCGCAAAAAAGCGCGCGAGTCGGGTGTGTACTTCCGCGTTCTGAAAAATACCTTGGCGCGCCGCGCCGTTGCCGAAACGCCGTTTAAGGCCCTGGCTGACCAGATGGTTGGTCCGCTGGCCTATGGCATTTCGAGCGACCCGGTGGCTGCCGCCAAGTTGCTGCACGAGTTTTCGAAGGGTAACGAGCGTCTCGTGATCAAGGGCGGCGCAATGCCGAATGTTTTGATGAGTGCCAATGAAGTTGCGGTGCTCGCCAAGATGCCCAGCCGTCAGGAGCTGCTGTCGACCCTTCTGGGAACGATGCAGGCCCCGATCGCGAAATTTGTGCGGACCCTCAACGAGGTGCCGACCAAGTTCGTGCGCGGTGTGGCTGCAGTGCGGGATCAGAAAGAAAAGCAGGCGGCGTGAGTCTGCGGTCTTCGGACTGCACTCGCCGCACAATCGTAACTTATTGTTTTTATTAATATTTTAGGATTCAGGAGAACGACATGGCTGTAGCCAAAGCAGAAATCCTCGACGCAATCGCCGGTATGACGGTGCTCGAGTTGTCCCAGCTGATCAAAGAGATGGAAGAGAAGTTTGGCGTGTCGGCCGCTGCCGCCGCCGTTGCCGTTGCAGCCCCGGCTGCCGGTGGCGGTGCCGCTGCTGCTGAAGAGAAGACCGAATTCACGGTCAATCTGACGAACGCCGGCGCCAACAAGGTCAACGTCATCAAAGTGGTGCGTGCGGTGACCGGCCTGGGCCTCAAAGAAGCCAAGGACCTGGTTGACGGCGCTCCGAAGGCTGTGAAAGAAGGCGTCTCGAAAGCCGACGCCGACGCGATCGCCAAGCAGATCACCGAAGCCGGTGGCACTGCCGAGATCAAGTAAAGCAATTGCAAGACCTTGCGCCGGCAGTAAAACCGCTGGCGCCTTTTGACTAATGCACTACAGGTCAAAAGCGGCAGGCCATCCCGCGCAGCATGCGATGGTGGTCTGCAGCGTTTGACTTTCTGACTCTGCACCGGAGTGGACATGGCCTATTCATTCACCGAAAAGAAGCGCATCCGTAAGAGTTTCGCGAAACGCGAAAGCGTCTTGCAGGTGCCGTATCTGTTGACGACCCAGATCGAGTCGTTTGCGGCGTTCCTGCAGGAGTTCACGCCTGCCAACGGGCGCAAGAATGAAGGCCTGCAGGCCGCGTTCACCAGCATTTTCCCGATAGAGAGCCATTCCAAGAATGCGCGCCTCGAGTTCGTCAGCTACGCGCTCGGCATGCCGCCGTTTGACGTCAAGGAATGTCAGCAGCGCGGTCTGACCTTTGCCGCGCCGCTGCGCGCCAAGGTACGCCTGACGATCATGGACAAGGAAGCGTCCAAGCCGACGATCAAGGAAGTGAAAGAGCAGGAAGTCTATATGGGCGAAATTCCGCTCATGACGACCACCGGTTCCTTCGTCATCAACGGCACCGAGCGCGTGATCGTGTCGCAGCTCCACCGTTCACCGGGCGTGTTCTTCGAGCACGACCGCGGCAAGACCCATTCCTCCGGCAAGCTGCTGTTCTCGGCGCGGATCATTCCTTACCGCGGTTCCTGGCTGGACTTCGAATACGACGCCAAGGACTACCTGTACTTCCGCGTTGACCGTCGCCGCAAGATGCCGGTGACGATCCTGCTGAAGGCGCTGGGTTACACCGCCGAGCAGATCCTCAAGGAATTCTTCGTATTCGACACCTTCCATATCTCCAAGGGCGGTATTGAATTCGAACTGAAGCCGGAACGCATGCGCGGCGAGACCGCCCGTTTCGACATTACCGCCAAGGGCGGCAAGCTGATCGTCGCCAAGGACAAGCGCATCACTGTCAAGCACGTGCGGGACATGGAAGCTGCCGGCCTCAAGCGTCTGGACGTGCCGGAAGACTTCGTGCTCGGCCGCGCGCTGGCGCATAACGTCATCGACAAGTCGACCGGCGAATTGGTGGCCAACGCCAATGATGAAATCACCGAAGACCTGCTGATCAAGCTGCGCGAAGCTGGCATTGAGAGCGTCGAGACGATCTACACCAATGATCTCGACCAGGGTCCGTACATCTCGCAGACGCTGCGCATCGACGAAACCGCCGAGCAGCTGGCTGCGCAGGTGGCGATCTACCGCATGATGCGCCCCGGCGAGCCGCCGACCGAAGACGCCGTGAAAACGCTGTTCAACGGTCTGTTCTTCTCGGCAGACCGCTATGACTTGTCGGCTGTCGGCCGGATGAAATTCAACCGCCGTGTCGGTCGCTCCGAGCTGACCGGTGCGAGCACGCTGTCGCCGGATGACATCGTTGCCGTGATCAAGATTCTCGTCGAGCTGCGCAACGGCAAGGGCGAGATCGATGACATCGATCACCTCGGCAACCGTCGCGTGCGTTCGGTCGGCGAACTGGCGGAAAATCAGTTCCGTGCCGGCCTGGTGCGTGTCGAGCGCGCGGTGCGTGAGCGCCTGTCGCAGGCCGAGTCCGAAAACCTGATGCCGCATGACCTGATCAACGCCAAGCCGGTTTCGGCGGCGATCCGCGAATTTTTCGGCTCCTCGCAGCTGTCGCAGTTCATGGACCAGACCAACCCGCTGTCGGAGATCACCCACAAGCGCCGCGTTTCGGCCCTTGGACCGGGTGGCCTGACGCGCGAGCGCGCCGGCTTCGAAGTGCGCGACGTGCACCCGACCCACTACGGTCGCGTGTGCCCGATCGAGACGCCGGAAGGTCCGAACATCGGCCTGATCAACTCGCTGGCGATCTATGCCCGTACCAACGAATACGGTTTCCTCGAAACGCCGTATCGCCTGGTCAAGGACGGAAAGGTGTCCGACGAGATCCATTACCTGTCGGCGATCGAAGAAGGCAAGTACGTGATCGCACAGGCGAATGCCGCGCTCGACAAACACGGCAAATTTGCCGACGAGCTGGTGTCGTGCCGTCACCACAATGAATTCGCGCTGTCCGCTCCGGACCGTATTGAATACATGGACGTGGCGCCGGCGCAGGCCGTGTCGGTTGCCGCTTCGTTGATTCCGTTCCTTGAGCACGATGACGCGAACCGCGCCTTGATGGGTTCGAACATGCAACGTCAGGCCGTTCCCTGCTTGCGCGCTGAAAAGCCGCTGGTCGGTACGGGTCTTGAGCGCACCGTCGCTGTTGACTCGGGCACGGCTGTGCAGGCCCGCCGCGGCGGCATCGTCGACTACGTCGATGCAGGCCGTATCGTGGTCAGGGTAAACGACGATGAAACCTCGGCCGGCGAAGTCGGCGTGGACATCTACAATCTGGTTAAATACCAGCGTTCCAACCAGAACACCAACATCAACCAGCGTCCGCTGGTCAAAGTCGGCGACCACATCGCCCGCGGCGATGTGGTGGCGGACGGCGCTTCGACCGACATGGGCGAACTGGCCCTCGGCCAGAACATGCTGGTCGCGTTCATGCCCTGGAACGGTTACAACTTCGAAGACTCGATCCTGATCTCCGAGCGCGTGGTTGCCGATGACCGTTTCACGTCTATCCATATCGAAGAGCTTTCGGTTGTTGCGCGCGACACCAAGCTCGGACCGGAAGAGATCACCCGCGACATTTCGAACCTGTCGGAATCGCAGCTGGGCCACCTCGACGAATCCGGCATCATTCACATCGGCGCTGAAGTTGAAGCCGGTGATGTGCTGGTCGGCAAAGTGACACCGAAGGGCGAAACCCAGCTGACGCCGGAAGAGAAGCTGCTGCGCGCGATCTTCGGTGAAAAAGCCTCTGACGTGAAAGACACCAGCCTGCGCGTGCCCTCGGGCATGTCCGGCACGGTGATCGACGTTCAGGTCTTCACCCGCGAAGGCATCGAGCGTGACAAGCGCGCCCAGCAGATCATCGACGACGAGCTGAAGCGTTACAAGAAAGACCTCGGCGATCAGCTGCGCATCGTTGAAAACGACGCCTTCGAACGTCTGGAGCGGCTGCTCAACGGCAAGACCGCCAACGGCGGCCCGAAGAAGCTGGCGAAGGGCGCGAAAATCACCAAGGCTTATCTGGCCGAGGTCGAGCGTCACAGCTGGTTCGACATCCGTTTGTCGAACGAAGAGTCCGCTGCCCAAATGGAGCAGATCAAGGAAAGCCTCGCGCAGACCAAACTGCAGTTCGATAAGGCCTACGAAGAGAAGAAGAAAAAGCTCACCAGCGGAGATGAACTGCCACCCGGTGTGCAGAAGATGGTCAAGGTTTACCTGGCGGTCAAACGCCAGTTGCAACCCGGCGACAAGATGGCCGGCCGCCACGGCAACAAAGGCGTGATCTCCAAGATCACACCGGTGGAAGACATGCCGCACATGGCTGACGGCACGCCGGTCGATATCGTTCTCAACCCGCTGGGTGTGCCTTCGCGGATGAACGTCGGCCAGATTCTCGAAACCCACCTGGGCTGGGCTGCCAAGGGTCTCGGCATCCGCATCGGCGAAATGATCAAGGCGCAGGCCAAGGTCGCAGAAGTGCGCAAGATGCTGGACAAGGTCTACAACACGAACGGCAAGCCGGTCGATCTCGGTGCGCTGAAGGATGAGGAGGTCATGGAAATGGCCGCCAACCTGAGCAAGGGCGTGCCGTTTGCGACCCCGGTGTTCGACGGCGCGACTGAAGTCGAAATCCGGCAGATGCTGGATCTGGCTTACCCGAGTGATGATGCAAAGACCAAGAAGCTCGGCTTCACCCCCGGCAAGACGCAGGTCACGCTGTATGACGGGCGCACCGGCGATGCTTTCGAGCGTCCGGTTACGGTCGGCTACATGCACATGCTGAAGCTACACCACCTGGTCGATGACAAGATGCACGCGCGTTCGACCGGACCGTACAGCCTGGTGACCCAGCAGCCGCTGGGCGGCAAGGCACAGTTCGGCGGTCAGCGTTTCGGCGAGATGGAAGTCTGGGCACTGGAAGCCTACGGCGCGGCGTACGTTCTGCAGGAAATGCTCACGGTCAAGTCGGACGACACGGAAGGCCGTCGCAAGGTGTACGAGTCCATCGTCAAGGGCGACCACCGCATCGAGGCCGGCATGCCGGAATCGTTCAACGTGCTGGTCAAGGAAATCCGCTCGCTGGCGATCGACATCGATCTTGACCACAACCGCTATTGAACTGAAAACGAATGCGGAGGCGGGTAAGCCCGTTTCGGCATGACCGACTCTCACGGAACAGCGCAGCACAGACAGCACTGACAGATTACCTAGGAGTTTGCGATGAAAGCACTGCTTGATTTGTTCAAACAGGTTACGCAGGAAGAAGAATTTGACGCGATCAAGATCGGGCTGGCCTCGCCCGAGAAGATCCGTTCGTGGTCTTATGGTGAAGTCAAGAAGCCAGAGACCATCAACTACCGCACGTTCAAACCCGAACGTGACGGTCTCTTCTGCGCCAAGATTTTCGGACCGACCAAAGACTATGAGTGCCTGTGCGGCAAATACAAGCGCCTGAAACATCGCGGGGTGATCTGCGAGAAGTGCGGCGTTGAAGTGACGCTGTCGAAGGTCCGTCGCGAACGCATGGGCCACATCGAGCTGGCCAGCCCGGTCGCCCACATCTGGTTCCTGAAATCGCTGCCGTCGCGCCTGGGCATGGTGCTCGACATGACGCTGCGCGACATCGAACGCGTGCTGTATTTCGAAGCTTATGTCGTGACCGATCCCGGCATGACCCCGCTCAAGCGCTGTCAGCTGATGACGGAAGATGACTACCTGGCGAAAGTCGAAGAGTTCGGCGACGATTTCAGCGCGGCGATGGGCGCTGAAGGAGTTCGCGCACTGCTGCGCAGCCTCGACCTCGGCCGTGAAATTGAAACGCTGCGTGCCGATCTCGAAGCCACCAGCTCCGAGACCAAGATCAAGAAAATCGCCAAGCGCCTTAAGGTGCTTGAGGCTTTCCAGAAGTCGGGCATCAAGCCGGACTGGATGGTCATGGAAGTGCTGCCTGTGCTGCCGCCGGAACTGCGTCCTCTGGTACCGCTGGACGGTGGCCGCTTTGCGACCTCAGACCTGAACGACCTGTATCGCCGCGTGATCAACCGCAACAACCGCCTAAAGCGTCTGCTCGAACTCAAGGCGCCGGAAATCATCGTGCGCAACGAGAAGCGCATGCTGCAGGAAGCGGTTGACTCGCTGCTCGACAACGGCCGTCGAGGCAAGGCTATGACCGGCGCCAACAAGCGTCCGCTGAAATCGCTGGCCGATATGATCAAGGGCAAGGGCGGCCGTTTCCGTCAGAACCTGCTGGGCAAACGCGTCGATTACTCGGGCCGTTCGGTCATCGTGGTTGGTCCGCAGCTGCGTCTGCACCAGTGCGGTCTGCCGAAGAAGATGGCGCTCGAGCTGTTCAAGCCTTTCATTTTCAACAAGCTCGAAGTCATGGGTCTCGCTACCACCATTAAGGCGGCTAAGCGCATGGTCGAAAGCGAAGAGCCGATCGTCTGGGACATCCTCGAAGAGGTGATCCGCGAACACCCGGTCATGCTGAACCGCGCACCGACCCTGCACCGTCTGGGCATCCAGGCGTTCGAGCCGGTGCTGATCGAAGGCAAGGCCATCCAGCTGCATCCGCTGGTCTGCGCCGCCTTCAACGCCGACTTTGACGGTGACCAGATGGCTGTTCACGTTCCGCTGTCGCTGGAAGCGCAGATGGAAGCGCGCACGCTGATGCTGTCGTCGAACAATGTGCTGTCGCCCGCCAACGGCGACCCGATCATTGTGCCGTCGCAGGATATCGTCCTCGGCCTTTACTACACCACCCGCGAAAAACAGGGTGCCAAGGGCGAAGATTCGCTGTTCATCAACGTCGCCGAAGTGTCGCGCGCCTACGAAACCGGCCAGGTCGAAATCAGCGCCCGCATTCATGTGCGGATCCGCGAACTTGAACTCGACGAGAACGGCAACAAGCGTGAAAAACTGACGCGCTACCAGACCACGGTCGGCCGCGCCCTGCTGTCGGAAATCCTGCCGGTGGGCCTGCCCTTCGAGTTCATCAACAAGGCGCTGAAAAAGAAAGAAATCTCGAAGATCATCAACGCCAGCTTCCGCCGCTGCGGACTGCGTGAAACGGTCATTTTTGCGGATCGCCTGATGTACGGCGGTTTTGCGATGGCAACGCGTGCCGGTCTGTCGATTGCAGTCGACGACATGCTGGTGCCGAAGCAGAAAGACGTCATCATCGGCGAGGCCGAAAAAGAAGTTCAGGAAATCGAAAAGCAGTACACCTCGGGTCTGGTGACCCAGGGCGAGCGTTACAACAAGGTGGTCGATATCTGGGGTCGTGCGGGAGACCTCGTCGCGAAGGCCATGATGGAGCAGCTCGGCGTCGAGCCGGTGGTGGAGTGGGTTGCCAAGACCCGCGAGTGGAAGCCGCGCCTCGACAAGAAGGGCGCTCCCGTAATGCAGGAATCCTTCAACTCGATTTACATGATGGCCGACTCCGGTGCCCGC
Organism: Burkholderiales bacterium; assembly: GCA_030833315.1. Taxonomy (GTDB): domain Bacteria; phylum Pseudomonadota; class Gammaproteobacteria; order Burkholderiales; family SG8-41. The sequence goes on along the minus strand of JAURHM010000003.1, from coordinate 101,160 downwards.
GGTTCCGCGGCGCAGATCCGCCAGCTGGCCGGAATGCGCGGCCTGATGGCCAAGCCGGACGGCTCGATCATCGAGACGCCAATTACCGCGAACTTCCGCGAAGGCCTGAACGTTCTGCAGTACTTCATTTCGACCCACGGCGCCCGTAAGGGTCTGGCCGATACGGCGTTGAAGACTGCAAATTCGGGTTACCTGACCCGCCGCCTGGTCGACGTGACCCAGGACCTGGTGGTCACGGAAGATGATTGCGGCACTGACAACGGCGTCGTGATGAAAGCGCTGGTCGAAGGCGGTGAAGTGGTTGAGAGCCTGCGCGAGCGCATTCTCGGCCGAGTGGCCGCTGCGGATGTCGTCAACCCGGAAAACGGTGCGACGCTGTTCGAAGCCAATACGCTGCTCGACGAAGATGTGGTGGATGCCATTGAGGCCGCCGGCATTGACGAAATCAAGGTTCGCACCCCGCTGACCTGCGCGACGCGCTACGGTCTGTGCACACGTTGTTATGGCCGCGATCTGGGCCGTGGCGCCGTGGTCAACATCGGCGAGGCAGTCGGCGTGATCGCTGCACAGTCGATCGGCGAGCCGGGCACTCAGCTGACGATGCGTACCTTCCACATCGGTGGCGCTGCATCGCGTACCGCGGTGGTCAGTCAGGTCGACAGCAAGGCGGCCGGTGTCGTGCGTTATTCAGCCGGCATGCGTTATGTGTCGAACACGCGCGGCGAGCTGGTGGCGATTTCGCGTAACGGCGAAGTCATGATCCACGATGAAGCCAACCGCGAGCGTGAGCGTCACAAGGTGCCGTACGGCGCGCTGCTGCTGGCGCGTGACGGCGAGACCGTGAAGCCGGGACATATCCTTGCGACATGGGACCCGCATACCCGTCCGATCATTACCGAGTACGCCGGCCGCATCAAATTCGAAAACGTCGAAGAGGGCGTTACCGTTGCCAAGCAGATCGACGAGGTCACCGGCCTGTCGACGCTTGTGGTGGTCGATCCGAAGCGCCGCGGCAGTGCGCAGGCCAAAGGTCTGCGTCCGCAGGTCAAACTGCTCGATGCCAACAGCCAGGAAATCAAGATCGCCGGTTCCGATCAGTCGGTGAACATCACCTTCCAGATCGGTTGCATCATCACCGTGCGTGACGGCCAGGAAGTCGGCGTCGGCGAGGTGCTGGCGCGGATCCCGCAGGAAACCTCCAAGACGCGCGACATCACCGGCGGTCTGCCGCGTGTGGCCGAGCTGTTCGAGGCGCGTTCGCCGAAAGATGCGGGCATGCTGGCCGAGGTTACCGGCACGGTGTCGTTCGGCAAGGACACCAAAGGCAAGCAGCGTCTGGTGATTACCGACCTCGAGGGCGTTGCCCACGAGTTCCTGATCGCCAAAGACAAACACGTGATGGCGCATGACGGCCAGGTGGTCAACCGCGGCGAGAGCATTGTCGACGGCCCGGCTGATCCGCATGACATCCTGCGCCTGCTCGGTGTCGAGGCGCTGGCCCGTTATATCTGTAACGAAGTGCAGGACGTTTACCGTCTGCAGGGCGTGAAGATCAACGACAAGCATATCGAGGTCATTGTTCGTCAGATGCTGCGTCGCGTGCATATTGTTGATGCTGCCGATACACGTTTCATCACCGGCGAGCAGCTGGAGCGCGCCGAAGTGCTCGAAGAAAACGAGCGCATCGAGGCCGAAGGCAAGCAGCCGGCACAGTACGAACACGTGCTGCTGGGTATTACCAAGGCTTCGTTGTCGACTGATTCGTTCATCTCGGCGGCTTCGTTCCAGGAAACCACCCGCGTGCTGACCGAGGCGGCAATCATGGGCAAACGCGACGAACTGCGCGGCCTGAAAGAGAACGTCATTGTCGGCCGGCTGATCCCGGCTGGCACCGGTCTGGCCTATCACCGGGTGCGCCGCAAGCAGGTCGCCCAGGCAGAACTGGATCAGGCGGCAGCCGAGGCGGAGTCCGCAGTTCCGGCCGGCGAAGAGGGAGAAGAGCAGGTGGCTTGACAGAAGTAAGCTTGACCCATAAAATCGACAGTCTTTTTTGGGCGAAATGCGGCTATTTTTTCCCCGCAATTCACCGGTAGTCAGGAAAAGTCAGGGGCAGTAACCACGCCGCCCCGGACTTTTTGGGAACCGTCAGCGGGAAGTTTCAGAACCTGCTGATAGGCCGAATTCTTAGATCAATTTTGTCGTAACTTATTGAGAAGCAAGGAAAAATGCCGACCGTAAATCAATTGGTGCGCAAGCCGCGTCAGGCGCCCCGCACGAAAAGCAAGGTGCCGGCACTGGCTGGCAGCCCCCAGAAGCGCGGTGTTTGCACCCGCGTTTACACCACGACCCCGAAAAAGCCGAATTCGGCCCTGCGGAAAGTGGCCAAGGTTCGGCTGACCAATGGTTTTGAGGTAATCGGCTACATCGGTGGTGAAGGCCACAACCTGCAGGAGCACTCGGTGGTGCTTATCCGCGGCGGTCGTGTCAAGGACTTGCCGGGTGTGCGTTATCACGTTGTGCGCGGCAGCCTGGATACGGCTGGCGTCAAGGATCGCAAACAGTCGCGCTCGAAATACGGCGCCAAACGCGCCAAAGCGGCTTGATAGAGGACTACTGAAATGCCACGTCGCAGAGAAGTTCCCAAACGCGAAATCCTTCCGGATCCGAAATTCGGCAGCGAGGACGTTTCCAAATTCATCAACGTGTTGATGAACAGCGGCAAGAAATCGGTTGCCGAGCGGATCATGTACGGCGCGCTGGATCAGATCAGCAAGAAAAGCGGCAAGGATGCCCTCGAGGTGTTCAATCAGGCCGTCAACAACGTCAAGCCGCTGGTGGAAGTGAAGAGCCGCCGTGTCGGTGGCGCCAACTACCAGGTGCCGGTTGAGGTGCGTTCGGTCCGCCGGATGGCACTGGCGATGCGCTGGCTGCGTGATGCGGCCCGCGGCCGTGGTGAAAAATCGATGGGCGCCCGCCTCGCCGGCGAGCTTACGGAAGCTGCTGAAGGTCGTGGCGGCGCAATGAAAAAACGTGAAGAAGTGCACCGTATGGCGGAAGCCAACAAAGCCTTCTCACATTACCGGTTCTAAGACCGGTTTAAAGGGTAAAGAACGTGTCACGCAAGACTCCTATCGAACGCTACCGGAACATCGGTATTTCCGCGCACATTGACGCGGGTAAAACCACTACCACGGAACGCGTGCTGTTCTACACCGGCGTCAATCACAAGATTGGCGAGGTTCATGACGGCGCTGCGACCATGGACTGGATGGAGCAGGAACAGGAACGCGGCATCACCATCACTTCTGCTGCGACGACCTGCTACTGGCGTGGCATGGGCGCGAATTATCCCGAGCATCGCGTCAACATCATTGATACCCCGGGACACGTTGATTTCACGATTGAAGTAGAACGTTCGATGCGCGTGCTCGACGGCGCCTGCATGGTGTATTGCGCCGTTGGCGGCGTTCAGCCGCAATCCGAGACCGTATGGCGTCAGGCCAACAAATACGGCGTGCCTCGTCTCGCGTTCGTGAACAAGATGGACCGTACCGGCGCGAATTTTTTCCGCGTCTACGAGCAGATGAAGTCGCGCCTGAAGGCTAACCCGGTGCCCATCCAGGTGCCGATCGGTGCCGAGGAAAATTTCGTCGGCGTGATTGATCTGGTGAAGATGAAGGCCGTGGTCTGGGACGAAGCTTCCCAGGGCATCAAATTCGAGTATCAGGACATCCCGGCCAATCTGAAGGATGTCGCCGATGAGTGGCGCGGCAGGCTGATTGAGGTCGCCGCCGAGGCCAACGAGGAACTGATGAACAAGTACCTCGAAGCCGGAAGCCTGACGGAAGAAGAACTCAAAAACGGTTTGCGCAGCCGCACGATTGCCGGCGAGATCGTGCCGATGCTTTGCGGCTCCGCGTTCAAGAACAAGGGCGTGCAGGCGATGCTGGATGCGGTCATCGATTATCTGCCGTCACCGGTCGATATTCCCCCGGTCAAGGGTATCCTCGAGAGCGAGCAGGAAGGTTCGCGCAAGGCCGATGACAACGAGCCTTTCTCTGCGCTTGCGTTCAAGATCATGACCGACCCGTTTGTCGGCCAGTTGACGTTCATCCGTGTATATTCGGGCACGCTGAACTCGGGCGATACCGTTTACAACGCTGTTAAACAGCGCAAGGAGCGCATCGGCCGCATTCTCCTGATGCATGCCAACCAGCGCGAAGAGATCAAGGAAGTCCGCGCCGGCGACATCGCAGCCGCCGTTGGTCTGAAGGATGTGATTACGGGCGACACGCTGTGCGACCCGTCGAAAATCATCACTCTGGAACGCATGGTGTTCCCGGAGCCGGTGATTCACGTCGCTGTCGAGCCGAAAACCAAGGCTGACCAGGAAAAGATGGGCATCGCGCTGAACCGTCTGGCGCAGGAAGACCCGTCGTTCCGTGTCCGTACCGACGAAGAGTCCGGCCAGACCATCATTTCCGGCATGGGCGAGCTGCACCTCGAGATCATCGTTGACCGCATGAAGCGCGAATTCAGCGTGGAAGCCAACGTCGGCGCACCGCAGGTGGCATATCGCGAAACGATCCGCAAAGCCTGTGACAAGGTCGAAGGCAAGTTCGTCAAGCAGTCCGGCGGGCGCGGTCAATACGGCCACGTCTGGCTCAAGGTTGAGCCGAACGAGACCGGCAAGGGTTACGAGTTTGTCGACGCGATCAAGGGCGGTTCGGTGCCCCGTGAATACATTCCGGCGGTGCAAAAAGGCATTCTGGAAGCGCTGCCCGCTGGTGTTCTCGCCGGCTTCCCGGTGGTCGACGTCAAGGTTACGCTTTTTGACGGTTCGTACCACGAGGTCGACTCCAACGAAAACGCGTTCAAGATGGCCGGCCTGATGGCGTTCAAGGAAGGCTTGCGTCGCGCCAACCCAGCGCTGCTCGAGCCGATCATGGCTGTTGAAGTGGAAACCCCGGAAGATTTCACCGGTAACGTCATGGGCGACCTGAGCTCGCGTCGCGGTGTGATCCAGGGCATGGATGACATTCCCGGTGGCGGCGGCAAGTCGCTGAAGGCCGAGGTTCCGCTGAAAGAAATGTTCGGTTATTCGACTACGCTGCGTTCGCTGTCGCAGGGTCGTGCGACCTACACGATGGAATTCAAGCATTACTCCGAAGCGCCGCGCAACATCGCTGACGAGATCATCAACAAGCAGTCGGGCAAAGACGAGAAGAAATAAGGGACACCATCATGGCCAAAGGCAAATTTGAGCGTACGAAGCCGCATGTGAACGTGGGCACGATTGGGCACGTGGATCACGGCAAGACGACACTGACGGCGGCGATCACGACGGTGCTGTCGACGAAGTTTGGTGGTGAGGCGAAGGCCTACGACCAGATTGACGCGGCACCGGAAGAGAAGGCGCGCGGCATCACGATCAACACGGCGCACGTGGAGTATGAGACGGCGAACCGTCACTACGCTCACGTTGACTGCCCGGGACACGCTGACTATGTGAAGAACATGATCACGGGTGCGGCGCAGATGGACGGCGCGATTCTGGTGGTGTCGGCTGCTGACGGCCCGATGCCGCAGACGCGCGAGCACATCCTGCTGGCCCGCCAGGTGGGCGTTCCCTACATCATCGTGTTCATGAACAAAGCGGACATGGTTGATGACAAGGAGCTGCTGGAGCTGGTGGAGATGGAAGTGCGCGAGCTGCTCTCCAAGTATGAGTTTCCGGGTGACGACACCCCGATCATCATCGGTTCGGCCCTGAAGGCGCTGGAAGGCGACAAGGGTGAGATGGGTGAGGGCGCGATCCTGAAGCTGGCGGAAGCGCTGGACAGCTACATTCCGGAGCCGAAGCGTGCGCTGGACGGCACGTTCCTGATGCCGGTGGAAGACGTGTTCTCGATCTCGGGCCGCGGCACCGTGGTGACGGGTCGTGTCGAGCGCGGCATCATCAAGGTTGGTGAAGAGATTGAAATCGTTGGTCTGAAGCCGACGCTGAAGACGGTGTGCACGGGCGTTGAGATGTTCCGCAAGCTGCTGGATCAGGGCCAGGCGGGCGACAACGTTGGTATTCTGCTGCGCGGCACGAAGCGCGAAGAGGTGGAGCGCGGTCAGGTGCTGGCGAAGCCGGGCTCGATCACGCCGCACACGAAGTTTGCTGCCGAGATTTACGTGCTGTCGAAGGATGAGGGTGGTCGTCATACGCCGTTCTTCAACGGTTACCGTCCGCAGTTTTACTTCCGGACGACGGACGTGACGGGTTCGATCGAGCTGCCGAAGGGCACGGAGATGGTGATGCCTGGTGACAACATTTCGATCACGGTTGCGCTGATTCAGCCGATCGCGATGGAAGAGGGTCTGCGTTTCGCCATCCGCGAGGGTGGCCGGACTGTCGGCGCCGGCGTCGTCGCGAAAATCATTGAGTAACCGACATGGCCGCCCTTAAAAGTCAGAAAATCCGTATCCGCCTGAAGGCGTTTGACTATCGTCTGATCGATCAGTCCGCGCTGGAAATCGTCGATACCGCGAAACGCACCGGTGCCGTGGTCAAGGGTCCGATTCCGCTGCCGACCCGCAAACAACGTTTTGATCTGCTGCGTTCGCCGCACGTCAACAAGACGTCGCGCGAGCAGTTGGAAATCCGCAGTCACCTGCGACTGATGGACATCATCGACCCGACCGATAAAACGGTTGATGCGCTGATGAAGCTGGATCTGCCGGCAGGCGTGGACGTAGAAATCAAGCTGTAGAACGCGAGTTGTAAAACGGTGGTAACGGGCGCTGCGGCGTCCGGTTGTTAAACAGAAGTGCCGGCCAATTGAAGTCGGCGCCTTTTTAAAAAAGGTAATTAAAACATGAGCTTAGGACTCGTCGGCCGCAAAGTCGGCATGACGCGGGTATTCACTGATGACGGCGACACCATTCCGGTGACAGTCGTTGACGTGTCGAACAACCGCGTCTCCCAGGTTAAAACGCCCGAAACGGACGGCTATTCGGCTGTCCAGGTTGCTTTTGGCAAGCGACGCGCAACGCGCGTGGTCAAGGCTGCTGCCGGACATTTCGCGAAAGCGGCTGTCGAGGCCGGCCGGGTGATGCGTGAATTCACGGTTACCCCCGAGAAGCTGGCTGAGCTGAAAGCCGGTACCGCGCTGCCCGCAACCATTTTCGAAGTCGGACAATACGTTGATGTGACCGGCGTGTCGCAGGGCAAGGGTTTTGCCGGCGTCATCAAGCGTCACAACTTCTCGTCGAACCGCGCCAGCCACGGTAACTCTGTTTCGCACAACAAACCGGGTTCAATCGGTATGGCGCAGGATCCCGGCCGCGTGTTCCCCGGCAAACGGATGCCCGGCCATATGGGCGCGGTGACGCGGACCCAGCAGTCCCTGCAGATCGTGCGCATTGATGTCGAGCGCAACCTGCTGCTGATTCGCGGTGCCGTTCCCGGTTCGCGCGGCGGTGACGTGATGGTCCGCCCTGCTGTTCGCACACGGCGTCCCCCGGCAGTCAAACAAGGCGGCAAAGCCGCCCCGGCGAAGAAGTGAGGCGACGCTAAATGGAACTTAACGTCATTAACGATCAAGGCAAGCCGACCGCGAAACTGGCGGCATCGGATGCTGCTTTTGGCCGTGAGTACAACGAGGCGCTGGTGCACCAGGTGGTCACCGCTTACCTCGCCAACGCACGGCTGGCCACGCGGGCCCAGAAGGACCGCGGTACGGTTACCCACACGACCAAGAAGCCCTGGCGGCAGAAAGGCACGGGCCGCGCCCGCGCCGGTATGACCTCCAGCCCGCTGTGGCGTGGCGGCGGCCGGACTTTCCCGAACTCGCCCGACGAGAACTACTCGCACAAGCTGAACCGCAAGATGTACCGCGCCGGCCTGATGTCGATCCTCTCGCAACTGGCCCGCGAAGACCGTCTGTCGGTGGTGGACTCGTTTACCATCGATGCGCCGAAAACCAAACTGCTCGCCAGCAAGCTCAAGGGCATGGGCATGGATGACGTGCTCATCATTACCGACAGCATGGACGAGAACCTGCGGCTGTCGTCGCGCAACCTGCCCAACGTCATGGTGGTTGATGTCAGCCATGCTGATCCGGTCAGCCTGATCCGGCACACCAATGTGCTGATCACCAAAGGCGCCGTGGGCAAAATCGAGGAGCTTCTGGCATGAGCACATTCAGCACAGAACGTCTCGCGCAAATCCTGCTCGCCCCCGTGATCTCCGAGAAGAGCACGCTTGTCGGCGAAAAGAATAACCAGGTGGTGTTCCGCGTTGCCCGCGATGCGACCAAGCCGGAAATCAAGGCTGCCGTCGAAACGATGCTGAGCAAGAAGGACGAGAAGCTCGAAGTCGAGCAGGTCCGCATCGTTAATGTCCGCGGCAAGGAAAAGCGCTTCGGCAAATTTACCGGCCGACGCAGCTCATGGAAAAAAGCCTACGTCTGCCTCAAGGCGGGTCAGGAAATCACCTTTGCTGAAGGGGAGGTGAAGTAATGTTAGTCAAAGTCAAACCGACTTCTCCGGGCCGTCGCGGCCTGGTCAAGGTGGTCACCCCGGGTCTGCACAAAGGCAAGCCGGTCGCAAAACTGGTGAAGAGCCAGTCGAAAAAGGCCGGTCGCAATGCTCATGGACGCGTCACGATGCGTCACCAGGGCGGCGGCCACAAGCAGCATTACCGCCTGGTCGATTTCAAGCGCAACAAGGACGGCATTCCAGCCAAGGTTGAGCGGATTGAATACGATCCGAACCGTAGCGCGCATCTGGCTCTGCTGTGCTACGCCGACGGCGAGCGCCGTTATGTGATCGCTACCCGTGGCGTGACTGCCGGCATGCAGCTGATTTCCGGACCCGAAGCCCCGATCAAAACGGGCAACGCCCTGCCGCTGCGCAACATTCCGGTCGGCTCGACGATCTGCTGCGTGGAAATGCTGCCGGGTAAAGGCGCACAGCTGTCACGTGCGGCAGGCACCTCGGTGCAACTGCTGGCTCGCGAAGGCGAATACGCCCAGCTGCGTTTGCGCTCCGGTGAAATCCGCAAAGTGCACGTCAACTGCCGCGCCACCATCGGCGAGGTGGGTAACGAAGAACATCAGCTGGAATCCATCGGTAAGGCCGGTCGTGTCCGTTGGCGCGGTATCCGCCCGACGGTTCGGGGTGTTGCAATGAACCCGATCGATCACCCGCACGGTGGTGGTGAAGGACGTACGGCAGCCGCTCAGGCGCCGGTCAGTCCCTGGGGCGTCATGTGTAAGGGTTACAAGACGCGCAAGAACAAACGCACCAGCGGCATGATCGTTCGTCGCCGCAATGCGAAAGCTACGGCGTAAGGGATAAACATGTCACGTTCCATCAAAAAAGGCCCGTTCGTCGATCATCACCTGATGCAGAAGGTGGAGACGGCTCGCGCCGGTTCTGACAAGCGCCCGATCAAAACCTGGTCCCGGCGTTCCACGGTTCTGCCCGACTTCGTCGGTCTGACCATCGCTGTGCATAACGGCAAGCAGCACGTGCCGGTTTATGTCACGGAGAATATGGTTGGCCACAAGCTTGGCGAATTTGCCCACACCCGCACGTTCAAGGGCCACTCGAAGGCAGGCGGTTCATCGCCGGCTGACAAGAAATCGTCCCCGACACCGGCGGCGAAATAAGGGTTATCGATATGGATACCACAGCTAAACTGATCGGCGTCAGGCTTTCGCCGCAAAAGGGCCGGCTTGTTGCGGATCTGATCCGCGGCAAGACGGTGGAAAACGCGCTCAACATTCTGGGTTTCTCCCCGAAAAAGGGCGCGGTCATCATCCGTAAAGTGCTGGAGTCGGCAATCGCCAACGCCGAGCACAATGACGGCGCTGATATCGACGAACTGAAGGTCACCCGGATTTACGTCGAAAAAGGTCCGGTGATGAAGCGCTTCTCCGCGCGCGCCAAAGGCCGGGGCGTACAAATCTTGAAACCGACGTGCCATGTTTATGTCACGGTCGGCGACGGAAGGAAGTAAAGCATGGGCCAAAAAATCCACCCGATCGGGTTCCGTCTTGCGTTCAACCGCAATTGGGCTTCCCGCTGGTACGCGAACAACAAGAACTTCGCCGGTATGCTCCTTGAAGACATCAAGGTTCGCGAATACCTGAAAGAGCGCCTGTCCCAGGCTGCCGTTTCCCGCGTCGTTATCGAGCGGCCTGCCAAGAATGCGCGTATCACGGTTTACAGTGCGCGTCCGGGCATGGTTATCGGCAAAAAAGGCGAGGACATCGAGCGCCTGAAAGCCGATCTGCAGAAAATGCTCGGCGTGCCGGTCCACGTCAACATCGAGGAGGTGCGCAAGCCTGAACTCGATGCACAGCTGATCGCCGATTCGATCGTGCAGCAGCTGCAGAAGCGGATCATGTTCCGCCGCGCGATGAAGCGTGCGATCACCAATGCAATGCGCCTCGGTGCGCAGGGTATCAAGATCATGAGCGCTGGCCGGCTCAACGGTATCGAGATTGCCCGTACCGAGTGGTACCGCGAAGGTCGGGTGCCTTTGCATACGCTTCGCGCCGACATTGACTACGGATTTTCGGAAGCCAAGACCACCTACGGCGTCATCGGCGTGAAGGTCTGGGTGTTCAAGGGTGAGGTTATCGGTAAGAGCGGTCAACCTGCCCTGACTCCGTCGGCCGCACCGGTCGAGGAGCCCGCGCCGGCACCGGCGCGCAAGCCGAGAAGGACAACTGCAAAGACAGGAGCAAAACGTGCTACAGCCAGCCAGGCGTAAATACCGCAAGGAGCAGAAGGGCCGGAATACCGGCGTTGCGACTCGCGGAAACAAGGTCAGCTTCGGCGAATACGGCCTGAAGGCGATCGGTCGCGGTCGTCTCACGGCCCGCCAGATCGAGGCTGCGCGTCGTGCAATGACGCGTCACATCAAGCGCGGCGGCCGGATCTGGATCCGCATTTTCCCGGACAAGCCGATTTCGCGTAAGCCGGCGGAAGTCCGTATGGGTAACGGTAAAGGGAATCCGGAGTACTGGGTCGCCGAGATCCAGCCGGGCAAGGTTCTGTATGAAATGGACGGCGTGAACGAAGTTATCGCCAAGGAAGCTTTCCGCCTCGCAGCGGCCAAGCTGCCGATCGCGACGGCTTTTGTGCACCGTCTGGTCGGAGGTTGATATGAAGGCAAGCGAACTGCAGGGTAAAGGCGCCGACGAGCTGCGCAAGGAACTGGAATCGCTGCTGAAGGCGCAGTTTTCCATGCGCATGCAGAAGGCGACGCAGCAACTGACCAACACCAGCCAGCTGCGCAAGGTGCGCCGCGACATCGCGCGCGTGCGCACGGTGCTGGCAACCAAGGCTTAAGGGCGGGATGCGGATATGAGCGAAGCAAACAAACGAACCCTGACCGGACGTGTGGTCAGCGACAAAATGGACAAGACGGTTACCGTTCTGGTCGAGCGCCGGGTCAAACACCCCCTGCTCGGCAAGGTGGTCACCCGGTCGAAGAAATACCACGCCCACGACGCCAACGATGAGTACAAGGAAGGCGACACCGTGCTTATCGAGGAATGCCGTCCGCTGGCCAAAACCAAGGCCTGGAAGGTGATCAAGCTGGTGGAGAAGTCGCGGGGCGTTTGATTGAAATTACCGCTTGCGCTGTTTGGGCGCAGCGGTATATAATTTGCGGCTGTAATTTTCCGTCCTGCTACCGCAGGCGGTGACCTAGCCCGAACGGGCTCCAAGACTGACTTTCCGCTGTTTGGTGGGTCAAGTTGGAGAAAGAAAAGCAGGAAAAACCATGATTCAGATGCAATCCAAACTGGATGTTGCTGACAACACCGGTGCGCGTACCGTTATGTGCATCAAGGTGCTTGGTGGCTCGAAGCGTCGTTATGCAGGCATTGGCGACGTCATCAAGGTCAGCATCAAGGACGCTGCGCCCCGTGGGCGTGTCAAAAAGGGCGAGGTTTACAACGCCGTTGTCGTTCGCACCGCCAAAGGCGTGCGCCGCAATGACGGTTCGCTCCTGAAGTTTGACGGCAACGCTGCGGTTCTGCTCAATCAGAAGCTTGAGCCGATCGGCACGCGGATTTTCGGACCGGTGACGCGCGAGTTGCGGACTGAACGATTCATGAAGATCGTTTCTCTCGCACCGGAAGTGCTGTAAAGGACGTTACGCATATGCGCAAGATAAGAAAAGGCGACGACGTTGTAGTACTGACCGGCCGCGACCGCAGCAAACGCGGAACGGTGCTGCGCGTTGTCGATGCAGACCATCTGCTTGTCGAAGGCATCAACCGTGTCAAGAAGCACCAGCGGCCGAACCCGGCCAAGGGCGAGACCGGCGGCATCATCGACAAGGAAATGCCCATTCATATCTCGAATGTGGCGCTGTTCAATCCCGCGACCAAGAAGGCCGATCGCATCGGCATCCGTCAGTTGGAAGACGGCCGCCGTGTTCGTTTCTTCAAGTCCAATGGCGAAGTGGTTGATGTATGAGCGCTGACAAAGAAACCAAAAAAGCGAAGCCTGCCAAGGAAGCCAAGGCAGAGCCGGCCAAGAAGGCCGCCAAGGAGCCCAAGGCTGCCGCCGGCGCATCCGCCAAGCAGGGTAAACCCGCACGGCCGACCGCTCCTGCGCGTCTGAGCATCTACTACAAAGAAACCGTGGCCAAGGAACTGACCGAGAAATTCGGTTACTCCAGCCCGATGCAAGTGCCGCGTATCGAGAAGATCGTCCTCAATATGGGCGTGGGCGAGGCGGTTGCCGACAAGAAGATCATGGACAACGCCGTCGGCGACATGACCAAAATTGCCGGTCAGAAGCCGCTGGTGACCAAGTCCCGCAAGGCAATCGCGAACTTCAAGATCCGTGAAGGTTACCCGGTCGGTTGCAAGGTCACGCTGCGCGGAGCGCGCATGTATGAATTCCTTGATCGCCTGGTAAGCATCGCGCTGCCCCGTGTTCGCGACTTCCGCGGCATTTCCGGCAAAAGCTTTGACGGCCGCGGCAACTACAATATGGGCGTCAAAGAGCAGATCATTTTCCCCGAAATCGAGTATGACAAGATTGATGCCCTGCGCGGGATGAACATCACGATTTCGACGACGGCAAAGTCCGATGAAGAAGGCCGGGCTCTGCTTTCCGCTTTTAAATTTCCTTTCCGTAATTGAGGAAAACGTATGTCTAAGCTTGCACTGATAAACCGTGAGCAGAAGCGTCGCAAGACCGTGAAGAAATTCGCGGCCAAGCGCGCCGAGCTCCAGGCGCTTGTCGATGATCAGAAGCTGTCTCCTGAAGATCGATATGAGGCGCGTCTGAAGCTGCAGAAGCTGCCGCGGAACGCGAGTCCCGTCCGGTTGCGCAACCGTTGCGCGCTGACCGGCCGTCCCCGCGGTGTTTATCGCAAGTTCGGGCTGGCTCGGGGCAAGTTGCGCGAGATTGCAATGCGCGGCGAAATCCCGGGCGTAATCAAGGCTAGCTGGTAAGACAGGCTGCAGGAGAATTTTGCATGAGCATGAATGATCCGATTTCCGACATGCTGACTCGCATCCGCAATGCACAGCAGGCGGAAAAAGAGTCCGTGTCGATGCCTTCGAGCAAGCTCAAGGTGGCGATTGCCAAGGTGCTGAAGGACGAAGGCTACATTGACGACTTCGCAGTTCGTGGCGAAGTGGCAAAGCCGGTGCTTGAGGTCGCTCTCAAGTACTACGCCGGTTCGCCGGTGATCGAAAAAATCGAGCGCGTAAGCCGTCCCGGCCTACGTATTTACAAACCCAGCCGTGACATTCCCAATGTGATGAACGGCCTCGGCGTAGCGATCGTTTCAACCTCCAAGGGTGTGATGACTGATCGCAAGGCACGTGGCATGGGCATCGGCGGGGAAGTTCTCTGCATCGTGGCCTAAGGGAGAGAGACGATGTCCAGAGTCGGTAAATCCCCGGTCATGCTGCCGGAAAAAGTCGAGGTTACGATCGCTGCTGATCTGATCTCGGTTAAAGGTCCGCTGGGAACGCTGTCGCAGGCGATCACCCCGAATGTGAAGGTCGAGAAAATCGACAATCGCCTCGAGATCAAGCTGAACGAGAATACGCGCCAGGCGAATGCGATCAGCGGCACACTGCGCGCACTGATCGCCAACATGGTTCAGGGTGTCAGTAAGGGTTTTGAGCGCAAGCTGACGCTGGTGGGCGTCGGTTACCGCGCACAGGCACAGGGCGACAAGCTCAACCTGACGCTCGGTTTCTCGCATCCGGTTGTTCACCAGTTGCCGGTGGGGGTCAAGGTCGAGACGCCCACGCAGACGGAAATCATCATCAAAGGCGCCGACAAGCAGAGAGTCGGGCAGGTCGCCGCCGATGTTCGCAATTACCGGCCGCCGGAGCCTTACAAGGGCAAGGGCGTGCGTTATGCCGATGAGCAGATTGTGCTCAAGGAAACGAAGAAGAAGTAAGGCGGATAGAACATGGTTGAAAAAAATACAGCGCGCCTGCGGCGCGCACGCAGCACCCGGGCCAAGATCGCCGAGCTTAAAGCGGTGCGTCTAACCGTTTACCGTTCGAACGGTCATATTTACGCGCAGGTTATCGACGCTACCGGTTCGAAGGTCCTTGCAAGTGCATCGACCGCCGAAAAGGAAGTTCGCGCTGCGATGCCCAATGGCGGCAATGTTGCTGCGGCAGTTGCAATCGGCAAGCGCATTGCCGAGCGCGCAAAGAAAGCCGGTGTTGAGAAGGTCGCGTTTGACCGCGCCGGCTACCAATATCACGGTCGGGTGAAGGCGTTGGCGGAAGCTGCGCGTGAAGCCGGTCTCAAGTTCTAACGGAGCAGCGCATGGCAAAAATGCAGGCAGCGAAAATGCAGACCGGCGAAGAGCGCGGTGACGGCCTTCGTGAAAAAATGGTCGCGATCAACCGTGTCACCAAGGTCGTCAAGGGCGGCCGTGTGATGGGTTTTGCCGCACTGACCGTGGTCGGCGACGGCGACGGTAGCATCGGTATGGGCAAGGGCAAAGCGCGTGAAGTGCCGGTTGCCGTGCAGAAAGCCATGGAAGAAGCGCGCCGTAAAATGGTCAAGGTTCAGCTCAAGAACGGCACGCTGCAGCACGCAGTGATGGGTCGTCACGGCGCCTCGAAGGTTTACATGCAGCCGGCATCAGAAGGCACGGGCATCATCGCCGGCGGTCCGGTCCGTGCGGTGCTCGAAGTGATGGGCGTGGCCAACATCCTTGCCAAGTGCATTGGCTCGACCAACCCCTACAACATCGTCCGTGCCACCATCAATGGCCTGACTGAGATGAACACGCCTGCTGAAATCGCCGCCAAACGCGGCAAGTCGGTCGAAGAGATTCAAGGGTAATCAATCATGGCGAAGAAACCGCAAGGCAAGACAATCAAGGTCACCCTGGTTCGCGGCCTGATCGGCACGCGTCCCGAGCATCGCGCCTGTGTGCGTGGTCTGGGCCTGCGCCGCATCCGTCATACCGTGGAGCTGGTGGATACTCCGGCAGTGCGCGGCATGATCAAAAAAGTCGCCTATCTCGTTCGTTGCGAGGGATAAATGGAACTGAATAACATCAAACCCGCCAGCGGCGCCAAGCACAGCAAGAAGCGTGTAGGTCGCGGTATTGGTTCGGGCACCGGCAAGACAGCTGGCCGTGGTCACAAAGGTCAGAAGGCTCGCGCAGGCGGTTTTCACAAGGTTGGCTTTGAGGGTGGCCAGATGCCCCTGCATCGCCGACTGCCGAAACGCGGCTTTCAGTCGCTGACGGCCGGTGATACCGCAGAAGTGCGGCTGGATACGCTGCAGAAAATGACTGCCGAAGCCATCGATCTGGACGCGCTGAAAAAGGCCGGCGTAGTTTCGCGTCTTGCCAAGGGTGCCAAGGTTATTCTGGCCGGCGAGATCAAGCGCAAAGTTGTGCTGAAGGGTCTGCTGGCGAGCAAGGGTGCCAAGGCTGCGATCGAAAAGGCCGGCGGTACCATCGAACTGCCTGCTGAAAAGGCCGGGAGCTAAGCGTTGGCCGTAGGCGCTGCACTGTCGGGAGCAGGAAAGTTTGGCGACCTCAAGCGTCGCCTGCTGTTCCTCATCGGCGCGCTGATCGTCTTTCGCATCGGTTCATATATTCCGGTTCCAGGCATTGATCAGGCCCAGCTTGCCGAGCTGTTCAAGTCGCAGCGCGGCGGTATCCTGGACATGTTCAACATGTTTTCGGGCGGTTCGCTGTCACGTTTCTCGATTTTCACGCTGGGCATCATGCCTTACATCTCGGCGTCGATCATCATGCAGTTGATGACTGTGGTATCGCCGACGCTGGAGGCGCTGAAGAAGGAAGGCGAGTCTGGTCGGCGCAAGATTACGCAATACACGCGTTACGGAACGGCGGCTCTGGCGATTGTGCAGGGCATGGCGATCGCGATTGCATTCGAGCAGCAGAAAGTGGCTGTTGATCCGGGCCTGATGTTCCGGCTGACGGCGATGGTCACGCTGGTTACAGGCACGATGTTCCTGATGTGGCTTGGTGAGCAGATTACCGAACGCGGCATCGGCAACGGCATCTCGCTGATCATTTTTGCCGGCATTGCAGCAGGTTTTCCGGAGGCAGTTGGCGGCACGCTGGAATTGGCGCGCACCGGGGCATTTTCGATCCCGTTCGTGCTGTTCATTTTCGTGCTGGTGGTGGCGGTAACGGCGTTTGTCTGTTTCGTTGAAAAGGGCCAGCGAAAGATTCTGGTGAATTACGCGAAGCGACAGGTCGGTCGCAAGGTTTACGGCGGGCAGTCTTCGCACCTGCCGTTGAAGCTGAACATGTCGGGTGTGATCCCGCCGATTTTTGCTTCAAGCATCATCCTGTTTCCGGGCACTGTGGCCGGCTGGCTGGGTGAAAACGAAGGCATGGTCTGGTTGAAGAACGCGGCGGCGGTGTTGCATCCCGGGCAGCCGATTTACACCCTGTTCTATGCGACGGCGATTATATTTTTCTGCTTTTTCTATACGGCTCTTGTGTTTAACCCGAAAGAAACGGCGGAGAACCTGAAGAAAAGCGGTGCGTTTGTGCCCGGGATCCGTCCCGGCGACCAGACCGCCCGCTACATCGAGAAAGTGACGATGCGTTTGACCCTGGGCGGCGCGATCTATGTGACGCTGGTCTGCCTGGTGCCGGAACTGTTGATCGTCTGGAAGAATGTGCCGTTTTATTTCGGCGGAACATCACTGCTGATCATCGTGGTGGTGACCCTGGATTTCATGGCGCAGGTGCAGGCTTATGTGATGTCGCATCAATATGAAAGTCTGCTTAAGAAAGCAAACTTTAAAGGCGGTGTGTTCCCGACGCGGTAAATGGCGAAAGAAGACACGATACAGATGCAGGGCGAGATCGTGGAAACCCTGCCTAATGCGACGTTTCGGGTAAAGCTGGAGAATGGCCATATGGTACTTGGCCATATCTCGGGAAAAATGCGGATGCATTACATCCGGATTCTGCCCGGGGACAAGGTGACCGTTGAACTGACGCCCTACGATTTGACCAAAGGGCGCATTGTTTTCCGGGCGAAATAGGCTGCGAGCGAAAGAGGTATGACATGAAAGTACAGGCTTCGGTTAAGCGCATGTGCCGCAACTGCAAGGTTGTGAAGCGCAACGGTGTGGTTCGGGTGATCTGTAAAGATCCGCGCCACAAGCAGCGTCAGGGTTGATCGGTTCATTGAATATGAACCTGTCAAAAGTTATAATTTCCAGTTTTCCATTGGTGGGGTGAGTAAATGGCCCGCATAGGTGGCGTCAACATAGCAAACCATCAGCACGCTGAAGTCGCGCTGACGGCAATCTACGGCATTGGCCGGAGCCGTGCCCGCCTGATCTGCACGGCGGCAGGCATCAACACTGCGACCAAGATCAAGGACCTGTCCGATACGGACATGGAGAAACTGCGCGAGCAGGTGGCGAAGTTCACCACTGAAGGTGATCTGCGCCGTGAAATCTCCATGAATATCAAGCGACTGATGGATCTCGGCACCTGGCGCGGCAAGCGTCATCGCGCCGGTCTGCCGGTTCGTGGTCAGCGCACCCGCACCAATGCCCGTACCCGCAAGGGCCCGCGCAAGGCCGCAGTGAAAATCCAGCGTCCGGCCGCTTAATTGAGAGTGACTATATATGGCTAAGGCAAGCACCAGGGTTCGCAAGAAGGTCAAGAAGAATGTGGCGGAAGGCGTCGCCCACGTTCACGCTTCCTTCAACAACACGATCGTCACGATCACCGACCGTCAGGGCAATGCCCTGGCCTGGGCGACTTCGGGCAGCAACGGTTTCAAGGGTTCGCGCAAATCGACCCCTTTTGCCGCGCAGATCGCCGCCGAAAAAGCCGGCCGTCTTGCGCAGGAATGCGGTGTGAAGAACATCGAAGTCCTGATCAAGGGACCCGGACCCGGACGCGAGTCCGCAGTGCGCGCGCTGAACGCCGTAGGTTTCAAGATCACCAGTATCTCCGATGTGACGCCCGTGCCGCATAACGGCTGCCGTCCTCCGAAGAAACGCAGAATTTAAGGGAGATCCCACAAGTGGCCAGGAATCTCGATGCAAAGTGCCGGCAGTGCCGGCGCGAGGGCGAAAAACTCTTCCTGAAAGGGGAGAAGTGTTTCACTGACAAATGTGCGATGGAGCGTCGTGCCTACCCCCCGGGGCAGCACGGCCAGAAGAATTCCCGTCTTTCGGGTTATGGCGTTCAACTGCGCGAGAAACAGAAAGTGCGCAGGATTTACGGCATTCTTGAGCGGCAATTCCGCAAGACCTACAAGGAAGCGGCTGCCAGCAAGGGCGTAACCGGCGAAGCACTGCTGCAGAGTCTGGAAAGCCGGCTCGACAGCGTCGTGTATCGCATGGGCTTCGGTGCTTCGCGCACGGAAGCACGCCAGGTGGTGCGCCATAACGGCATCCTCGTCAACGGCAAGCGGGTCAACATCCCGTCGTTCCAGTGCCGTCCCGGCGATGTGGTTGAAGTGGCGCAGCCTGCAAAAGCGCAACTGCGCATCAAGGGTGCGTCGGAAGCTGCCGAATCGCGCGGCTATCCTGAGTGGATCGAGGTTGATTCGAAGGCGCTGAAAGGCACCTTCAAGGCCAGGCCGCAGCGCTCCGAACTGTCGTCCACGATCAATGAGTCGCTCATCGTCGAGCTTTACTCGAAATAATTCCCGAGAGGTAGATCCGTCATGTCCAGCAGCGCCTTCCTCAAGCCTCGGATCATCGATGTACAGGGTGTGTCACCGTTTCACGCCAAGGTTACGATGGAACCGTTCGAGCGCGGCTACGGCCACACGCTCGGCAATGCACTGCGCCGCACGCTGCTGTCTTCCATGCCGGGCTACGCGGCAACGGAAGTCAAGATTGCCGGCGTACTGCATGAGTACTCCACCATCGACGGCGTCCAGGAGGACGTGGTTGATATTCTTCTGAATCTGAAGGGCATCGTACTTCGACTGCATAACCGCGACGAAGCTATTCTTACCCTGAAGAAGTCCGGTGATGGCGTCGTGACCGCGGCTGACATCGAACCGATGCATGATGTCGAAATCATCAATCCGGAACACGTGATTGCGCATCTGACGGCGGGCGGCAAACTCGACGTGCAGATCAAGGTTGAAAAAGGCCGTGGCTACGTTGCCGCTGTCACCCGTCGCGGCGACGAAGAAGCGCGCAGCGTCGGCGGTTTGATGCTGGACGCCTCTTTCGGTCCGGTGCGTCGTGTCAGCTACGCCGTGGAATCGGCGCGTGTTGAGCAGCGTACCGACCTCGACAAGCTGGTCATCGACATCGAAACCAACGGCGCTATCGATCCGGAAGAAGCCGTGCGTTACGCGGCCCGCGTTCTGGTCGAGCAGCTGTCGGTATTTGCCGATCTCAAAGGCACCCCGGCGCTGATCGAAGAGAAGAAAGCCACCCAGATTGATCCTGTGCTGCTGCGTCCGGTCGATGATCTGGAACTGACCGTGCGTTCGGCAAACTGCCTGAAAGCCGAAAACATTTACTACATCGGCGATCTGATCCAACGTACCGAGACGGAGTTGCTGAAGACCCCGAATCTGGGTCGCAAGTCGCTGAATGAAATCAAGGAAGTGCTGGCCTCCCGCGGTCTTACGCTGGGGATGAAGCTGGAAAACTGGCCGCCTGCCGGTCTCGAAAAGGTCTAAGAGGGCATCATGCGTCATCGTCACGGTTTACGGAAACTCAATCGCACCAGCAGCCATCGACTGGCAATGCTGCGCAATATGGCCAACTCGCTGCTACGTCACGAAGCGATCAAAACCACATTGCCCAAGGCCAAGGAACTGCGCCGCGTGGTCGAACCGATCATCACGTTGGGCAAGAAGCCCACGCTGGCCAATCGACGTCTGGCATTCGATCGCCTGCGCGACCGCGAAAACGTGGTCAAGCTGTTCGAACTGCTGGGCCCGCGTTACGCCAAACGTAACGGCGGCTACCTCCGCATCCTGAAATTCGGCTTCCGCAAGGGCGACAACGCGCCGATGGCGTTTGTCGAATTGATGGATCGTCCGGAAGAGGCTGCTGAAGCCAAGACGGAAACGGCAACCGCCTGATCATCGGCGGCTCATAAAAAACCGGGCGACGCCCGGTTTTTTTACGCCCATAATTCGTTAAATAGTTATTTATAAACAAATACTTATATTTGAGTTGGCATATTGCCTGCGACAGTTTCAGCTAATCAGGATCACCCGATAGTCATTGACGTTGGTACGCGTCGGACCGGTGACGATCAGGTCACCAGTTGCTTCAAAAAAACCGTAGGCATCATTGCAGTCCAGCAATACCGCCGCGTTGATGTGCTTGCGCGCCGCGCGCTGCAGTGAATCCGGCGTCAGCAGGGCGCCGGCGTTGTCCTCGGAGCCGTCGATGCCGTCGGTGTCGCCGGCCAGCGCATGGATGTTGGGTGCGCCAAGCAGATCCAGTGCCAGGGAGAGCAGGAATTCGGCGCAACGGCCGCCGCGGCCTTTGCCCCGAACCGTGACCGTACACTCGCCACCGGAAATCAGCGCAACCGGCGGCTGCCATGGGGCATTGTGTTCGCGCACGGCCCGGGACAAGGCACCGTAAACCTTGGCGACTTCGCGCGCTTCACCGGTGACCGAGTCGCCAAGAATCGCCGGCGTGATGCCTTTGCTGCGGAAGTAATCTGCCGCGGCCTGCAGCGATTGCCATGCCGTTGCAATGACCTTGTTCTCGGTCTTGGCGAATACGCGATCTCCGGCCTTGGGCGTTTCGGCGATTTCACCGCGTGCACCGCGCGCCAGATGCGCTGCGATCGCCGGCGGGGGCTGCACGCCGTAACGTTCCAGGATGGCGATCGCGTCTGCGTAAGTCGTCGGATCCGGCGCGCAGGGGCCGGAAGCAATATGCGTCGGATCGTCTCCGGTGACATCCGAGATCACCAGCGCCAGCACCGGTGCGCGCGATGCCGCAGCGAGTCTTCCGCCCTGAATCTGCGACAGGTGTTTGCGCACGGTGTTCATCGCCTGGATCGGCGCACCCGAATGCAGCAGCTGTTTGGTGACCTGTTTCAGATCCGTCATCGATACGCCATCTGCAGGCAGTGACAGCAGGCTCGAGCCGCCGCCGGAGACCAGCACCAGCAGCAGGTCCTGCGGCGTCAGCGCCTTGACCTTCCTGAGGATTTCCGCGGCGGCCTGCTCGCCGGCGGAGTCCGGCACCGGGTGGCCGGCTTCAATCACCGTGATGCGGTTGGTCAGCAGTCCGTGGCGATAACGCGTGATGACCAGGCCGTCGAGCGGTGCTGCGGCTGGCCAGGATTGTTCGACGGCCAGTGCCATGGATGCAGCAGCCTTGCCCGCACCGACCACCAGCGTACGGCCTTTCGGCGGCGGTGGCAGGTGCGCGGGGAGAATGCGCTGCGGATCCGCCGCAGCGACTGCCGCGGCAAAACTGCCGGTGAGGAGTTCACGCGCGGCGTCGGATTTCAAACCAGCACCGTTTTCAGGTGAACGCCGGTATGGCTGCCCGAGTTTGCTGCAATGGTTTCTGGCGGCCCTTCGGCAATGATCCGACCGCCACCCCCGCCACCCTCGGGACCGAGGTCGATCACCCAGTCGGCCGTCTTGATGACGTCGAGATTGTGTTCGATGACGACAATGGTGTTGCCGTGGTCGCGCAGGCGGTGCAGCACTCGCAGCAGCAGGTCAGTGTCGTGGAAATGCAGGCCGGTTGTCGGTTCGTCGAGGATGTACAGCGTGCGGCCGGTGTCACGTTTGGACAGTTCCAGCGCCAGCTTGACGCGCTGCGCTTCGCCGCCCGACAGCGTGGTCGCGCTCTGGCCCAGCGTGATATAGCCGAGGCCGACATCCATCAGCGTCTGCAGCTTGCGCGCAAGGGTCGGCACCGCACTGAAAAACTCCAGCGCGTGTTCAACCGTCATCTCCAGTACTTCGTGGATGGTCTTGCCCTTGTAACGGATGTCCAGTGTCTCGCGGTTGTAGCGTTTGCCGTGACAGGTGTCGCAGGGAACGTAGATGTCAGGAAGGAAGTGCATTTCCACCTTGAGCACGCCGTCACCCTGACAGGCCTCGCAGCGGCCGCCTTTGACGTTGAACGAGAAGCGGCCGGCGCCGTAGCCGCGCGCGCGGGATTCCGGAACGCCGGCATACAGTTCGCGGATCGGCGTGAACAGACCGGTGTAGGTCGCGGGATTGGAGCGCGGCGTTCGGCCGATCGGACTTTGGTCGACGTTGACGACCTTGTCGAAGAATTCCATGCCTTCGATGGCGGCACAGGGTGCGGGTTCGACATTGCTGCCGTAAAGATCACGTGCAGCCGACAGATACAGCGTGTCGTTAACCAGCGTTGACTTGCCGGAACCGGAGACGCCGGTAACGCAGGTCAGCAACCCGATGGGAATGCCTACCGTGACGTCCTTGAGATTGTTGCCGTGCGCGCCCTTGATCACCAGTAGCCGCTGCGGGTTGATGCGGTGGCGCAGTGCGGGAACGTCGATGCGCCGACGCCCGGACAGGTACTGGCCGGTCAGCGATTCGGGGTGGGCAATGATTTCCGCCGGCGTGCCTTCGGCGATGACACAGCCGCCGTGTTCGCCGGCGCCGAGGCCCATATCGACCACATGATCGGCATGCATGATCGCATCGTGATCATGTTCGACGACGATCACCGAGTTGCCGATGTCGCGCAGTCGCTTGAGCATGTCGAGCAGTCGCGTGTTGTCGCGCTGGTGCAGGCCAATCGACGGTTCATCGAGCACATACATCACGCCGGTCAGGCCGGAACCGATCTGGCTGGCGAGGCGGATGCGTTGCGATTCACCGCCAGAGAGCGTGTCGGCCGAGCGGTCGAGCGACAGATAATCCAGTCCGACATCGACCAGGAAGCGAAGGCGGTTGCTGATCTCGCCGGCGATTTTTTCTGCGATGGCCTGTCGTGCGCCGGAAAGTTTCAGGTTGTCGAAGAAACGCATCGCGTCGCCGAGCTGTAAAGCGGACAGCGCATAGATCGGCTGGCGTGCGACCAATACATGCCGCGCCTCGCGCCGAAGGCGTGTGCCCTGGCAGTCGGGGCATTGCTGGGTGTTCAGATACTTGGCGAGCTCTTCCTTGACCACCGGCGAGTCGGTTTCCTTGTGCCGCCGTTCGAGGTTGGGCACCACGCCCTCGAAGGCATGTTCCTTGACATAGGATTTGCCACGTTCACCGACGTAAGTAAATCGGATCGCGGTTTTGCCGGAACCGTAGAGCACCGCCTGGCGCGCTTCTTCGGGCAGTTCGTTGAAAGGCGCCTCAATGTCAAAACCGTAATGGGCGGCGAGTCCCTGCAGCATCTGGAAATAGAACTGGTTGCGACGATCCCAGCCCTTGATTGCGCCCGCGGCGAGTGACATTTCAGGAAATGCCGCGATGCGTTTGGGGTCGAAGAAGGTGATCGAGCCCAGCCCGTCGCAGCGCTGGCAGGCGCCGGCCGGATTGTTGAATGAAAACAGCCGTGGCTCGAGTTCCGGCGAAGCAAAACCGCATTGCGGGCAGGCAAGGCGCGCGGAGAATGAATGTTCCTGGCCGCTGTCCATATCCACCGCGACTGCTCGGCCTTCGCCGTGGCGCAGTGCGGTTTCAAACGATTCGGCCAGACGCTGCCGCAGTTCTTCGCGGACCTTGACGCGGTCGACGACGACGTCGATGGTGTGTTTGGTGTTCTTTTTCAGCGCCGGCAGGGCATCGATGTCATGGACCTTGCCGTCGAGGCGCACGCGTACGAAACCCTGAGCGCGCAGTTCATCGATCAGTGCCGACTGTTCACCCTTGCGGTCATTGACCACCGGGGCGAGGATCATCAGCTTGGTGTCCTCGGGCATCTGCAGCACGTGATCAACCATCTGCGCCACCGACTGCGCGGCGAGCACCAAATCATGCTCGGGACAGTGCGGCTCGCCGATGCGTGCGTAGAGCAGGCGCAGGTAATCATGGATCTCGGTGACGGTGCCGACGGTGGAGCGCGGATTATGGCTGGAGGCTTTCTGTTCGATGGCGATCGCGGGAGACAACCCTTCGATCATGTCGACGTCGGGTTTTTCCATCAACTGCAGGAACTGCCGGGCGTAGGCCGACAGCGATTCGACGTAGCGGCGCTGGCCTTCCGCATAGAGTGTGTCGAATGCCAGAGAGGATTTGCCTGATCCGGACAGCCCGGTGATGACTACCAGCCGGTTGCGCGGCAGATCGAGACTGATGTTTTTCAGGTTGTGCGTGCGTGCGCCGCGTACCCGGATCTGCCCGGCACCGGCCGGCGGCAGGGACAGATCGGTTTGCGGTTTGGCCGGCAGGGCGACCAGTTTCGGCGGCGTCGAGCGCGCTGTCATGTCAGAGACCAAAGGTAAACCTGTTAATATACGCGCATAAGTAGTTACGCCCAACTGTTCCCCGGTTTTCTCCCCCAGATTTCCTTTTCCGTCTCCCGCCCGTCCATGTCGTCGCGCAGCAAAATGACCCCGCTCGAATTGCGGGCCAGTATCGGCCTGTCCGGCATTTTCGGACTGCGGCTGCTGGGCATGTTCGTGATCCTGCCGGTGTTCGCGATTTACGCGGAACACCTGCCCGGCGGCGATAACCTGACACTGGTCGGGCTCGCCATCGGCGCCTACGGCCTGACCCAGGCGCTGCTGCAGATTCCCTTTGGCTGGTGGTCGGACCGCTACGGCCGCAAACCGGTGGTTTACATCGGCCTGGTGATATTCGCTGTTGGCAGTTTTGTCGCGGCGCTGGCGCCGAATATCTACATGGTCATCTTCGGCCGTATGCTGCAAGGCGCAGGCGCCATTTCCGCCGCGGTGATCGCGATGACTGCGGACCTGACCCGTGAAGACCAGCGCGCCAAAGCGATGGCGATGATCGGCTCGACCATCGGAGTGGCCTTCGCACTGTCGCTGGTGGCCAGTCCCTGGCTCAACAGCCTGATCGGCGTGCCGGGCATTTTTGCATTGACGGGCGTGCTCGCCTTGGGGGCGATGCTGGTGATGTGGCGTGTTATTCCTGATGCGCCACAGGTACCCCCGGCGCCCGGTCGAGCACTGAAGGACTTCTGGCATGTGCTGACCGATCCGCAGCTGGCGCGGCTGAACTGGGGCATCTTCGCCTTGCACGCGGTGCTGATGGCTTTGTTCATCGTGGTGCCTTTCGGCCTGCGTGACGCCGGTCTGCCGGTTGGCTCGCACTGGCAGGTCTATCTGCCGGTGATGCTCGGTTCGTTCGTGCTGATGATGCCTGCCGTGTTGCAGGCCGGAAATCCGGTGCTGTTGCGGCGCTGGTTCATCTTATCGATTGTCGTGTTGCTGGCTGCGCATCTGGCGCTGCCCTGGCTGCAGAGCAGCGTCTGGCTTTTGTCACTGTTTTTGCTGGCATTTTTCTCTCCCTTCAATGCACTTGAAGCGATGCTGCCGACGCTGACTACGCGACTGGCGCCGGCCCATGCCAAGGGCACGGCGATCGGCCTTTACAGCACGATCCAGTTTTTCGGGACTTTCCTCGGCGCTTCAGCGGGCGGCGTGCTCTATAAAAACTGGGGCGTGGATGCAGTGATCGGCTTCGACATCGTGCTGCTGGCGATCTGGCTTATACTCGCCCTCGGCATGCGCGTACCGCCGGTAAAAAACGCGTAAACGCCCCGGACGGCGGGCGCGTTACTGACACTAATTGATGCGTTCAAATCAAAAGGAAAAACCGACATGGCATCCGTCAACAAAGTGATTTTGATCGGCAACCTCGGCAAAGATCCGGAAACGCGGTATCTGCCGAGCGGTGAAGCATTGACCAGTTTCAGTATCGCCACATCGGAGACCTGGAAGGACAAGACCAGCGGCGAGAAAAAAGAAGCGACCGAATGGCACCGCATCAGCGCGTTCGGCAAGCTGGCCGAGATCTGCGGAGAGTACCTGCGTAAAGGTTCCCAGGTGTACATCGAGGGTTCTCTGCGCACCCGTAAATGGCAGGACAAAGAAGGCCAAGACCGTTATACGACCGAAATCCGGGCGGATCAGATGCGAATGCTGGGCAGCCGGGGTGGTGGTGAAGGCAGCGGTGGTGGCGGTGGCATGCGTGAACCCGCCGCAGCGCCGAGCGGTGGCGGTGCCTCAAAGGCGCCGGCGAAAAAAAGCGGCGGCAGCTTTGACGACATGGATGACGACATTCCGTTCTAAGTCGTCGCGAATCGGAAAAACCGGGCTCAGCCCGGTTTTTTTATGTGCTCTAGCCTGTGTGCAGCAAGCGGGCGGTGTGTCTGGCGATCACCGCCTCCTCATCGGTCGGGATCACGCAGACGGCCACCTGGCTGGCAGCGGTTGAAATGCGCAGGGCATTGCCGGCATTGGCCGCGGGATCCATCTCGATGCCCAGCCAAGCGAGTTTGGCGCAGATCTGCGTGCGAATGGCGACGGCGTGTTCACCGATGCCGCCGGTGAAGATCAGTGCATCGAGTCCTTCCAGTGCAGCGGTCAGTGCGCCGGCTTCCAGCGCGGCGCGATAGACGAATTGCGCCACGGCTTCCGCTGCACGCGGATCGCTGCTGTCGAGCAGCGCGCGCATGTCGTTGCTGATGCCGGAAACCCCCAGCAGTCCGGATTGCCGGTAAAGCAGGTCTTCGACGGCTGCGGAGGACATTTTGCGTTCATGCATCAAGTAAAACAGCACGCCAGGATCAATCGAGCCGCAGCGCGTGCCCATGACCAGCCCATCCAGCGTGCTGAAGCCCATGGTGGTGGCGATGCTGCGCCGCTGATGCATCGCGCACAGGCTGGCGCCGTTGCCGAGATGGGCGACGATGACCCGGCCGTCGGCGCCTGCGCCAAGTGCTTCCGGCAGCGCGCCGGCGATGTGCTCGTAGGAAAGACCGTGAAAACCGTAACGGCGCATACCCTGCTCGGTGATGGCGCGGGGCAGTGCGAAGGACTGGGCGATTGCCGGCTGGCTGCGGTGGAAGGCGGTGTCGAAGCAGGCGACCTGCGGCAGTTCGGGCCGCAGTTTGCGCAGCGCCCGGATTGCCGCCAGATTGTGGGGCTGGTGCAGAGGTGCCAGCGGCGCGAGGGCTTGCAGTCCGTAGAGGCTGGTTTCATCGATGACGACGGGTGCGTCGTGATGCTCTCCGCCGTGGACCACGCGATGTCCGGCGCCGAGCAACTGACTCGCGTGCCCGCCGTCTTCCAGCCAGGTAAACAGCCAAGCCAGGGCATTTTCATGGCTTAGCGCACCCGGCGGCAGGGTACCCGGCAAAGGACCGCGGTTGTTCCGCGCGGAGAAGGCGGCGGTGGAGCCGATACCCGAGATCATGCCCAAGACTGTGCGTTGGAGCGGCTGGCCGGTGTTGAAAACGGCAAATTTGATGCTGGATGAGCCGGCGTTGAGCACGAGAATCTGGCTGGACATGGCGGAATTTCCGGAAAAATTCTTTTTCTTCAATGGGCTACGTGACCCCTGATTGTGCCGCGAGTGTTGCGTTGCGCCAAGCGCGGCCGGGGGTGGGGCTTGAAAAGGGCTTTGGAGCACCCCCATATCCGCGGAAAGTCGGTGTAACCGTCTCAGGTATAATGCTTTTTTAGCTTTTTGGGGTGCGCCATGCCAATTTACGAATACCGCTGCGAAGCCTGCGGTTTCCAGAAAGAATTCCTCCAACGCATTAGCGATGCGCCGTTGAAGGACTGCCCGGAATGCAGTAAAGCCAGTCTTGCCAAAATGGTGACAGCTGCCGGTTTCCAGTTGAAGGGCAGCGGCTGGTATGCGACCGACTTCAAGAACAAGGGCGGCAGCAAACCGTCCGAGTCGGTGAAAAAAGAAGAAACCAAGTCAGAACAGCCTGCCTGCGGCACCGGCGCCTGTCCTGCCTGCAATTAATTGATCGAATGAGCGGCCAGGGGCGGAGGCAGCAAACTCCGCCGTGCTGATCTTCGCCGCAACCGCGCAGCGTCCCTGATTGCGCGACAGTTCCCTTCATGTTCAAAAAATCCTCCATCAAGAGTTACATCATTACCGGCCTGCTGATCTGGGTGCCGCTGGTGATCACGCTGTGGGTGCTCAATTTGCTGGTCGGCATGCTCGACCAGACGTTGCGGCTGCTGCCGCAGTCATTTCTGACGGAAAGCTGGCTTGGTGTGCACGTGCCCGGGCTGGGCGCCATCCTGGCGGTGGTAATCGTGCTGATCACCGGCATGATCACGGCGAACATGCTTGGACAGCGCCTGGTGCGCCTGTGGGAAAGCATTCTCGCGCGCATCCCTGTCGTCAGCTCAATCTACAACAGCGTAAAGCAGGTCAGCGACACGCTCTTTTCGGGTACCGGCCATGCTTTCCGCAAGGTGCTTCTGGTGCGCTACCCGCATCCTCAGGCGTGGTCGCTGGCGTTCCAGACCAATGTGCCGCCGGAAGTCGCCAGCCTTCTGCCGGAGGACCATGTCGCCGTATTCATCCCGACGACCCCGAGTCCGGTGAACGGCTTTTATTTTTACGTGCGGCGCGAAGATGTCATTGAGGTTGATATTCCCGTTGACGTCGCTTTCAAATACATCGTATCGATGGGTGTCGTTGCGACCACTGTCACCCCGGCGAAATCCAGATAATCCACTGAAATCACAAAACCATGTCCATGCGCACCAATTACTGCGGCCTGATTGACCGCAAATACCTCGGTCAGACTATTTCGATTTGCGGCTGGGTGCACCGTCGCCGCGATCACGGCGGGGTGATTTTCATCGACCTGCGCGACCGTGAAGGCCTGGTGCAGGTTGTTTGTGATCCCGACCGCGCGGAGACCTTCCAGATTGCCAACAGCCTGCGCAATGAATTCGTGGTCCGCATCGAGGGCAAGGTGCGCGAGCGGCCCGCCGGCACGGTAAACAGCAATCTGGTCAGCGGTGAAATCGAGGTGCTGGCGACGGGGATGGAAGTGCTCAATGCCTCGCAGACACCGCCGTTCATGATGGACGACGAGCAGTTGTCGGAGAATGTCCGCCTGCAGTACCGCTTCCTCGACCTGCGCCGTCCGCAGATGCAGAAAAACATGCGCCTGCGTCACCAGGCGGCGCGTGCGGTCCGCAATTATCTCGACGATAACGGCTTCATCGATATCGAAACCCCGATGCTCTACAAATCCACGCCTGAAGGCGCGCGTGAATTTCTGGTGCCTTCGCGCATGCACGACGGCCAGTTCTATGCCTTGCCGCAGTCGCCGCAGCTGTTCAAGCAGCTGCTGATGGTGGCCGGCTACGACCGTTATTACCAGATCGTGAAGTGTTTCCGCGACGAAGACCTGCGCGCCGACCGTCAGCCCGAATTCACCCAGATCGATATTGAAACCTCTTTCCTCAGTGAGCGTGAAATCCAGGACCTGATGGAAGGACTGATCCGCATGCTGTTCAAGTCGGTTCTTGATGTCGAGCTCGGCGACTTCCCGCGGCTGACCTATGCCGAAGCGATGTCGAAATACGGCTCCGACAAACCCGACCTGCGCGTGAAACTGGAACTGACCGAACTGAGCGATCTGATGGCGCAGGTCGAGTTCAAGGTGTTCAAGCAGGCGCTGGCGCTGAAGGACGGCTGCGTCACCGCCCTGCGGGTGCCCGGCGGTGCTGCGCTGTCGCGCAAGGAAATCGATGAATTCACCGCATTTGTCGCCATTTACGGTGCCAAGGGTCTGGCCTATATCAAGGTCAACGATGTGACCAGGCTTAGTGAAGAGGGCCTGCAATCGCCGATCGTCAAGTTCCTGCCGGAGACTGTGCTGGCCGAAATCATCAAGCGTACCGATGCTGGCAACGGCGACCTGATTTTCTTCGGCGCTGATCGCCGCAAGGTGGTGTGCGATGCGCTAGGGGCATTACGCGTCAAGTTGGGCCATGAAAAAGGCCATGCCGAAGCCGGCTGGCGTCCGTGCTGGGTTGTTGATTTCCCGGCATTCGATTACAACGAAGAAGAGCAGCGCTGGGTCGCTGCTCACCATCCCTTCACCGCACCAAAGGATGATCATGTCGGTCTGTTGCAGACCGATCCGGGCAAGGTGCTGGCCAAAGCTTATGACGTTGCGCTGAACGGCTGGGAAATTGGCGGCGGTTCGGTGCGGATTCATCGTGCTGAAGTTCAGTCGCAGGTGTTTGCTGCACTAGGTATTTCGCCGGAAGAGGCGCGCGCCAAGTTCGGCTTCCTGCTCGATGCGCTGTCCTACGGCGCGCCGCCGCATGGCGGCATCGCTTTCGGCCTGGACCGTCTGGTCACGCTGATGACCGGTGCCGAATCGATCCGTGAAGTGATCGCTTTCCCGAAAACGCAGCGCGGTCAGGATCTGATGGTTGACGCGCCGAGTGCTGTCACCGAGAAACAGCTGCGCGAGTTGCATATCCGCCTGCGCGCAGTCAATCCGGCGGCCTGAACGGCGCCGGTTTTTTGCTTCCGCTGCGGCGTCGGGCATGCACAAGTCGCTGAAGTCGCTGTTATTGCTGGCGGTATTGCTTGTCGCGTCGCCGGCGCTGGCGCGAGGTGACCTGACATCGCAGACCATCGGTCTGCAGGAACTGCCTGCCGAAGCCCAGCAGACCCTGCAACTGATCCGGCGCGGCGGCCCTTATCCACACGAGCGCGACGGCATCACTTTCGGTAATTACGAAAAGCAGCTGCCTGCGGCACCACGTGGCCATTACCGCGAATACACCGTGATCACGCCGGGCATCAATCACCGCGGGGCGCGCCGCATTGTTGTCGGTTGTGAACGGCAGCAGGCTTCGGACATGCCTTCCGGTCTGCTGTCGCTGCCGCAATGCCGTGACGGCGGCCGCTTTTATTACACTGCGGATCATTACCGTTCCTTCCGGCGAATCACTGAATGAAACCCGTCCTTCCTGCCACCGAATACAACGGGCTGTATCAGGCGCCTGCAGATTTCGCGCCGCTGCGCCGTGCCGTGCGCAATGCCGGCCTGTGCTGGCATGTCGTCGATCTGCAGCGTGCACGCGGCAAACGCGCGTTGTTCACGGCCTTTGCGCGCGAATTCGCTTTTCCTGCAACGTTTGGCGGCAATTGGGATGCGCTGGCCGATGCGTTGCAGGATCTGTCCTGGCGCACAGAGCCCGGCCGAATTGTCTTGTTGCGCGGACTGGATGCGTTTGCTTCAGCGGCAGCGGATGACCAGGCCATGTTGCAAGAGATACTTGCCGCGACGGCGCTGTACTGGAGTGGCCGCAAACGTTTGTTTATCGTGTTGGCGTCCGAAGATGCAGGCTGGCCGGCGTGGCCGCAGTCATGAATTACAAGCAGCCGGTTTCCGTGCTGGTGCTGGTGCACACCATCGATCTGCAGGTGCTGCTGCTCCAACGCGCGGATCGTCCCGGATTCTGGCAGTCGGTGACCGGCAGCCAGGATCCCGGCGAGACGCTGGCCGAAACGGCGCGGCGTGAACTGGCGGAAGAAACCGGCATCGTGGTCGGCCCGGATGTGCTGGTTGATTGGAAGTTGCAGAATTTATACGAGATTTACCCCCACTGGCGCAGCCGTTATGCGCCGGGGGTGACCCACAATACGGAACATGTCTACGCGCTGCCCCTTCCTGCTATGCGGGATGTGGTGCTCGCGCCGCGCGAACATCTGGCCTGGCAGTGGTTGCCCTGGCGAGAAGCCGCGGATCGCGTGTTTTCGTGGAGCAATGCCGAAGCGATACGCCAGTTGCCGTTGCGTGTTGCAGTGCGTGATGAATAAACCGGATTTGGCAGGGGGAATTCGAGGCCGGTTTTTCTGTCAAAATACGGTAATAATCAAAATTTCCCCCGCAGCATGATGATCTGGAAAAGGGCCGGATGATGGAAGCGCAAACGATTACGTTCGAAGGTTTCAAGCCGCTGGATGACGCTGCCTGCGAAGAGCGCATTGTTGCCGCGCGCCGCAAGCTGGGCGACCGCGCCGTGCTGCTCGGCCATCATTACCAGCGTGCCGACGTTTACAAACACGCCGAACTGACGGGCGATTCGCTGCAGCTCGCGAAGCTGGCGGCGAAAACCGAAGCCGAATACATCGTCTTCTGCGGCGTGCATTTCATGGCCGAGGTTGCGGACACTCTTTCGCGTCCGACCCAGAAAGTGATTCTGCCCGACCTCAATGCCGGCTGTTCGATGGCGGACATGGCCAGCCTGAGCAAGGTCGAGCGCGCCTGGCGTGAACTGTCGGAAGTGCTGAACCCCGACGAAACCATTACCCCGATCACCTACATCAACTCTGCGGCCGACCTGAAGGCCTTCTGCGGTGAACACGGCGGCATCGTTTGCACCTCGTCGAACGCGCGCCAGATCCTGAGCTGGGCTTTCGGCCGTCGCGAAAAAGTACTGTTTTTCCCCGATCAGCATCTGGGTCGCTGGACCGGTTATCTGATGGACATTCCGCTGTCGGAAATGCTGGTCTGGGATCCCGACCTGCCGATGGGTGGTCTGACCCCGCAACAGATCAAGATGGCCAAGGTGCTGCTGTGGAAGGGGCACTGCTCGGTGCACCAGATGTTCCAGGCGCAGCACATCCTGCGTTGGCGCCAGCAGCATCCGAGCGGCATGGTGATCAGCCATCCAGAGTGTAATTTCGAAGTCTGCAAACTGTCGGATTACGTCGGCTCGACCGATTACATCATCAAGACCATCGCCGCGAGTGCACCGGGTTCGCGCTGGCTGGTTGGCACCGAACTCAATCTGGTCAACCGCATGGCTGATGAATTCAGCTCCCAGGGCAAATCGGTGCAATTCATGGCGCCGACGGTGTGCATGTGCTCGACGATGCAGCGTATTGATCCGCAGCACCTCGCCTGGTCGCTGGAGAATCTGGTTGCTGGCAAAGTCGTGAACCAGATCAAGGTGCCTGCCTACGAGGCCGAACTGGCGCGTATCGCACTGGATCGCATGCTTGCCATTTCCTGAGCCGGGCATGACGGCCGCGTCGCTGAAGTTGAGCGTCGCGACCTACAACATTCACAAGGGTTTTCCGGCTACGCCGTTGTTCGCGAGGCGGCCGGCTTTGCAAGGGCTGCGTGAGCAATTGCGCGCCCTTAATCCCGATCTGGTGTTCCTGCAGGAGGTGGTTGGCGCGCATGCCGGTCATGCCGCGCGCCATCATGACTGGCCGGCCCAGTCCCAATATGAATACCTGGCCGACAGACTGTGGCAAAGCCATGCCTACGGCAAAAACGCGGTCTATGATGCCGGCCATCACGGCAATGCGCTGTTGTCACGCTACCCGATTACGAAATGGGACAACGAAGATATTTCCGCACACCGCTTTGAGCGGCGCGGACTGCTGCACTGTGAAATCGCTGTTCCGGGCTGGGCGCAGGCACTGCACTGCGTCTGTGTGCATCTCGCGCTGACGGCGCGCGGCCGCGGCCGGCAGCTGGAGCGGCTGCGCCAGCGCATCGAACGGCTGGTGCCGGCGGATGCGCCACTGATTATTGCCGGTGATTTCAACGACTGGTATTGGCGTGAACGTGCAACTCATGCGCTCGCGCACCCGCTGAACATGCACGAAGTGTTCGAACTCGCGGGCGGTACACCGGCGCGCAGCTTCCCTGCTGTGCTGCCGCTGCTGCGCCTGGACCGGATTTACGTGCGTGGCTTCAGCGTGCGCGAGGCCCGTGTTCATCATGGCCGGCAGTGGGCGCGTGTTTCCGATCACGCCCCGCTGATTGCGCAGCTGGAGCGGCTGCCGGACTGATCAGTAGCGGTAGTCGTATCCTGGAGGCACGGCATAACGTCCCGGGCCCGGATGGCGCGCTGCGGGTGCGGGAACCGCATAGACCGGCGCCACGGCAACATTGTCGCTGCCGATGACACTTACACCGACGCGGACCGTGGGGCCCGGATCGTAGGGCAGGGTCGTGCTGACATCGCGGCCGTTGTAGTGATACACCACGGTGTAGCCGCGCGTGGTTTCGCGGACGGTTTCCACTGTTCGGCAACGCTGGATGGGTGCCTCGGCCATGACACGGTTGTCGACACGATCGCCGGCGACAGCGCCGAAAATGGCGCCCGCAGCGGCGGCGGCTGTGCGGCCGTTGCCCTGACCCACCTGTGCACCGAGCAGGCCGCCGGCGGCGCCCCCGACTACCGAACCGGCAAGGGAACGGTCACTGTCGGGATTCGATACGCGGTCGCCGACAATAGCGCCGGCGATAGCGCCGGCTGCGGTGGCCGCATCGCGTCCGCTGCCGCGACCCACGGTGCTGCCAAGCAGGGCGCCGGCAACGCCGCCGATGATCGGCGCCATGACACTGCGCTCGACCTGCGGTGCGCGCGGCGGCGGGGCTTCAGTGCTGCATTCCTGGCGCGGTTCACGCACACGTTCAATGATCGGCGTTGACGACACCACGCGGGCGGTGTCGGTGTAATCCGCGGCCTGAACGGGCAATGCGGCGAGGACGGCTGCAACGATGGGCAGACGGGACAGTCGGATGCTGAACATGGTGATGCTCCTATTTATCTTCATCGGCCGGCGGCGGGAATGCCGGTGCCGGATGCGATAATTAAAACGCAGGCTTTAAGCGGTAGCAGTAACCGTTACAGTTAGTTACAACGTTGCCGCTTGTTGACCGGCAGCCTTCCTGAATTTTATATAAGCATTTGAATTTAATGAAAATATGAACATTTTTTTAGCCGGAAGCAACAATGACTGCTGAACACGCACGTGCTTTTGCTGCGCAGGCGCCGAAGCCGCCGGTTGGCGCCGGCCGCGACTGGCGCGTGGTGCCGATGCTCTTGCCCTATCTGTGGGAATACAAAAGGCGCGTGGTGATCGCGTTGGTATTCCTTGTCGCAGCGAAACTTGCCAACGTCGGCGTGCCGCTGGTGCTGAAGGACATCGTCGACGGACTGGATGCGTCAAAGGCGGTTCTGGTACTGCCGCTGGCATTGCTGGTGGCTTACGGCGCACTGCGCATGTCGACTGTGCTGTTCGCGGAACTGCGCGATGTGGTGTTCATGCCGGTGACCCAGCGCGCAGCGCGGCGCATTGCACTCGCCGTATTCCGTCATCTGCACGCGCTGTCGCTGCGCTTCCATCTCGACCGCCAGACTGGCGGCATGTCGCGCGATATCGAGCGCGGCACCCGTGGCATCTCGACGCTGCTGTCCTTTATGCTGTTTTCGATCATCCCGGTGGTGCTCGAATTTGTGCTGGTTGCCGCCGTGCTGTTTGCCAAATTCGACTGGCGTTTTGTCGCGGTCACGTTTGCAGCGGTGATTGTCTATATCGCATTCACAATCGGCATTACCGAATGGCGTACCGCGATCCGCAAGCGCGCCAACGAACTCGACTCGAAAGCCAATACGCGCGCCATCGACAGCCTGCTCAATTACGAGACGGTCAAGTATTTTAACAACGAGGATTTCGAGGCGCGCCGTTACGACGACAGCCTGCAGCGTTACGAAGTGATGGCGGTGCGCAATGAGGCTTCCCTTGGCCTGCTTAACGTCGGCCAGGCGGCGATCATCGCCGTGGCGGCCACGGCGTTGATGGTGTTGTGTGCGCAGGGTGTTGTCGCGCGCGAACTGTCCATCGGCGATCTGGTGCTGGTTAACGGTCTGTTGATCCAGTTGTACATCCCGCTGAATTTTCTCGGCATGGCCTATCGCGAGATCAAGCAGGCGCTGGTCGACATGGAGCGCATGTTCGGCCTGCTCGAGCAGCACCGCGAGGTCGATGACGCGCCGGATGCGCTTGATCTGCCCGAGGGGCCGGCGGCGGTGCGCTTTGAATCCGTCGAGTTCGGCTATGACCCGCGGCGGCAGATCCTGCACGGCATGTCATTTGAAATCCCGCCCGCAGCGAAAGTGGCGGTGGTCGGTTCCAGTGGCGCCGGCAAATCGACGCTGGCGCGTCTGCTATATCGTTTTTACGATGTCACCGGCGGCGCGGTCAGCATCAGCGGCGTTGATCTGCGCAAGCTGAAGCAGACCGGCCTGCGCAGTGCGATAGCCATCGTGCCGCAGGACACCGTGCTGTTCAACGACACGATTCACTACAACATCCAGTACGGACGCCCTGCAGCGAACGCCGATGAAGTCATCGCTGCCGCGAAGGCGGCGCACATTCATGACTTCATTATCAGCCTGCCCGACGGTTACAACACCATGGTCGGTGAACGCGGCCTCAAACTTTCCGGCGGGGAAAAGCAGCGGGTTGCTATTGCACGCGCCATCCTGAAAAATCCGCGGATCATGATTTTTGATGAAGCTACCTCGGCGCTCGATTCACGCACCGAGCAGGCGATTCAGCGCGAGTTGAATGCCATCGCGCAGGGGCGTACGACACTGGTGATTGCCCACCGCCTGTCAACCGTGATGGATGCCGACGAGATTCTGGTTCTGGAGCAGGGCCGGATCATCGAACGCGGCCGCCATGCCGACTTGCTGTCCCGCGGCGGTGCTTATGCGCAGATGTGGGCCCTGCAGCAGCAGGAGGCTGCGCGCGAGGGCGAGGTCAGCCCAGTGCCGGAAACGCGATAACGATGCGTGTGCCGCGGCCGTGGGTGCCGCTGCGGATAGTGGCGGTCGCACCGTGGCCCTGGGCGATTTCGCGGACGATGGCCAGGCCCAGACCGCAACCTGCCGGTGAGCCGCCGGCGCTGCGGTAGAAACGCTCGAATACAATTTCACGTTCCTCTTCCGGAATCCCACAGCCATCGTCTTCGACTTCGAGGGTCGCGAGAATGTCTTCCTTCAATACGCGCACGGTGATGTGACCGCCCGAAGAGGTGTAGTTGAGTGCGTTGTCAATCAGGTTGTTGAGCAGTTCCCGCAACAGGAAGGGATCGCCGCTGATTTCGGCATCCACCGAGGTGTCGTCAAAGCCGAGATCAATGACGCGGTTCAGTGCCCGCGGCACCCATTCCACGGTGGTCTCGCGCGCTAGTGCCGCCAGATTGATGCACTCACGCATCACGCTGTGGGGTGACCCCGGTTCCGCGCGTGCCAGCGTCAGCAATTGATTGACAAGTCTTGCCGCGTGATCCGCAGCGGCATGAACCTGCTGCAGCGACGTTTTGGCCTCGCCGTCTCTGACCTGCCGCAACGCAAGCTCGGTTTGCGTCTTCAGCGCCGCAACCGGTGTGCGCAACTGGTGTGCCGCATCGGCGATAAAACGCTGCTGGGCGGCGAGCGCGACGCTGAGCCGGGATAGCAGATCGTTCATCGCTTGCACCAGCGGACGCACTTCATACGGCGTGTTGGCGTCGCGGATGGGGCTGAGGTCGACGTGGGATCGGTTTTCGATTTCGCTGCGCACCGTGGTCAATGCACGCAGGCCAAAACCTACGCCCAGCCAGACCGCCATCGCAGCGAGGATCACCAGCACCGCCTGGGGCACCATCATCCGCAGCATGATCTGCCGCGCAAAGTCGTCGCGCAGACTGGTTTTTTCTGCGACCTGGACGATGATGGAGCCCTTGCCTGAGCCGGGGCGCACGGGAACGCGTAAGGCCACTGCGCGAATCGGCTCGTTGCGATACATCGCGTCGTAGTAAGTGACGCGGCCCTCCTTGGCCTCTTCCGGCGGATTCGGCAGATCGGGGTCGCCGGTGATGTATTCGCCGACGGGGCCGTTGGCCCGGTAATAGAAGCGGCCCTGCTCGCCGGAGATCAGCATCTCGATGACCGGCTGCGGCAGATCCAGATAGAGCTGGTTATTGGCTTCTCGTACATTGCGACCAAGGTCCAGCGCGGTGTCGAGTAGGGCGCGGTCGTAGTTGAGATTGACGAAGCCGCTGGCAACATCGTGGTCAATCATTGTGCTCATGACCCAAAGCGCCAGCAGCGGCGCGCTGATCCACAACAACAACCGGCTGCGCAGCGTGCGCAGCTTAGTCATTCGCGGCCTTTTCCAGCAGATAGCCCAGGCCGCGGATGGTGCGAACGCTGACGCCTGCGGGTTCCAGTTTCTTGCGCAGGCGGTGCACATAGACCTCGATGGCATTGGTGCCGACTTCCTCCCCCCAGCCGTAAAGCTGCTCCGCGAGTTGTTCCTTGCTGACCACACGACCCACCCGCAGCATCAATACCTCCAGTACACCCAGTTCACGCGCGGACAGATCGAGCGGCGAGCCCTTGATGGTGGCCCGCCGTCCCGCGGTGTCCAGGCTCAAATCGCCGTGAATAAGTTCGGCACCGCCACCGGACTGGCCGCGGCGGATCAGCGCCCGTACGCGGGCTTCCAGTTCCGGAAGGTCATAGGGTTTGGTCAGATAGTCATCTGCGCCGAGGTCCAGACCTTTGACGCGGTCTTCCAGTCCATCCCGGGCGGTGAGCATCAGCACCGGGGTTTTGGATCCCTTGCGGCGCATCCGCCGCAGCACTTCGTAACCGTCTGCTTTGGGCAGACCGATGTCGAGTATTACGGCGTCATATCGCTGGGTTGCCAGCATGTGATCAGCCTGCTCCCCGGTGTCGGCGTGATCAACGGCGTAATCAGCGGCTTTCAGGGCCTTGATCAGGCCGTCGGCAAGGATGGGGTGGTCTTCAATGACAAGCAAACGCATGGCTGGGCTTGGGGGGAGCTGCGGGACCCTCATGATACTGGCGCACGGGCCCTGCTGCGATGGGCAGAACAGCTTTTGTGTAAGTTTGTAGTAAGGAGGGGCGACTATCTTGTTTGCAACACAGCGTGATGGATAGCATTTTTGCGGTTTATCTGCAGTGTTGTTTTTTTCCTCCTCGGAGGTCTGTTAACTGCAGTGACCTGTGCTGAGCGGGTTATTGCAAGGCCTCTTTAAGCTCCGCCCGGTCCGCTAAAACGGACCCAGCGGAGTTTTTTTTCGCCCCTGTTGCCGGATTTGTGGAGATACACAGGTTGAAAATAATGACGTAAGGCTGTATTTTCCAAGGGTTTTTAACAAAGACTCAATGTCAGGAATTTTATGGCGCGTTGGCTTGTGGCGATCCTGGTGGCTTCGATGGTGGCAGCTCCGGTTTTTGCAGAGTCCCCGGAGCGCACGGCCCGCAAGGTCAAATCCGCTGTTGCCGGCCGCGATCATGCTCCGGAACTGAAGTCTTCCGCGGCGCTGGTGATTGACCAGACCGACGGGCGCCCCTTGTTTGCCAAGAACATCGGCAATGTAGTGCCTATTGCGTCGATCACCAAGCTGATGAATGCCATGGTGGTGCTGGATGCCGGCCTGCCGATGGATGAGCGCATCGCGATCAGCGAAGCGGACAAAGACACCATCAAGGGCACCCGCTCGCGTCTGAACATCGGCACCGTGCTGACTCGTCGTGAGCTGCTGCAGCTCGCGCTCATGGCTTCCGAGAACCGCGCTGCTGAAGCGCTGAGCCGCGTGTATCCGGGCGGCACACGTGCTTTTGTCGCTGCAATGAACCAGAAGGCAGTGGAGCTGGGGATGTGGCGCTCGCGTTTTGTCGATGGCACCGGCCTGTCCAGCGAAAACGTGTCGACCGCGCAGGATCTCACCAAGATGGTGGCTGCAGCCTATAAATACCCGATGATCCGCGATTTCACCACTGACACCGGACTGATCGTCCAGGGTACCCGCGGCCGCAGTATGAATTATCACAATTCCAACCGCCTGGTCGGCAGCCCGGAATGGGATATCGGCCTGTCGAAGACCGGCTACATTTCCGAGGCGGGCCGCTGCCTGGTGATGCAGGCAATAATCGCCAACAAGCCGGTGATCATCGTTCTGCTCGACTCCTGGGGCAAGATGACCCGCATTGGCGATGCCAACCGCATCAAGCGCTGGATGGAAACTCGCTCCACCGGTCATACCTCGGGCTGAAGCCTGCGGCCCTGCCGGCCGTGCCCTGACATGAGCATCAGTCATTCCCCTACGTTTGTGGATCTGCATCCGGCTGCAGACCGGTTTCTGGATGATGTGTTGTCCGGACTGGCTTCCAATCCCAAGTCGTTGTCCCCGAAATATTTCTATGATGCCCGCGGCTCAGTGCTTTTTGAGGCCATCTGTGAGCTCCCCGAGTATTACCCGACACGCACCGAACTCGCGCTGATGCGCGGGCATGTGGCTGCGATGGCTGCCAGCCTCGGGCCGGACTGCCTGCTGATTGAGTTCGGCAGCGGTGCCGGCATCAAGACGGAAGTGCTGCTGCAGGCAATGCGCCCCGCAGCTTATGTTGCGGTGGATATTTCATCGGATGCGCTGCATGCGGCCGCCGACCGTCATGCCGCACGTTTCCCCGGCGTTGCCATGATCGCCGTGTGCGCGGATTACATGCAATCGCTGGAGATCCCGGGGCTGTCGCCTTATGCTACATCGCGCCGCGTGATTTACTTTCCCGGTTCCACCATCGGCAACCTGACGCCGGAGGAGGCGCGGTCATTTCTGCGCGATGCGCGCCTTCTGGCCGGCCCCGGCGGTGCGATGCTGGTCGGTGTTGATCTCAAAAAAGATCCCGCGGTACTGCATGCCGCCTATAACGACTCGCAGGGCGTTACCGCTGCATTCAACCTGAATCTGCTGACACGTATCAACCGCGAGCTGGGTGCGGATTTTGATCCGGCACAGTTTTGTCATGTCGCTTTTTATGATGCCGCCGCGGGGCGCATAGAAATGCATCTGGAGAGCCGGTGTGCACAGACGGTTTCGGTGGCGGGATGCAGGTTTGTATTTGCCGCAGGCGAGCGCCTGCATACCGAAAACTCCTGCAAATATTCGATCGATGAATTCCGGCAGCTGGCACAGTCGGCCGGATTCCGTGCGCGCGAGGTGTGGAGCGATCCGCAGCAGTATTTTGCCGTGCACCTGCTCGAAATCTGAGCTCGCAGCCTTGCCATAATGCGGAATCACCAAGGCTGAATCTGCATCCTGACCGCAATACTCTCTGAAGGAATCCGCAGTCCGGCTGAATACAGTATGGAATGCCGGTCCGGTTTTGTTTTTGGCGATGCTAAACTCAGACGCCTGCTGCCGCTCTCGCAGTGCAACGCATATTAGCCGATGGCCATATATCTAACCCTGGTGGTGATTGTCCTCAATCACATCGCTTTCGGCGGCAGCCGGGTGGTAGTGTCGCTGTTCGCACTGGAATCGGGTGCGACACAAATGCAGGTCGGTTTCCTGATGGCGCTTTATGCGCTCTGTCCGATGCTGTTTGCGATTGCCATCGGAAAGCTTGCGGACCGGGTCGGCCCGCGCTTGCCGATGCTGCTCGGCAGTATCGGACTGGGTATCGCGCTGCTGCTCAACGTGTTGTGGCCGACGCTGTCAACCCTCTACGTGACGTCCTTTCTGCTCGGCTCGTCATTCCATTTCTTTTTTGTGACGGTCACCGGTGTCGCCGGTGGTATCGGCGGTCCCGAGAATCGCTCTCGTAATTACGCGATTATCAGTCTCGGGTTTTCCGGTGCGGGTTTCATCGGACCACTGATCGCAGGGTTTTCGATTGATTACCTGGGGCACCTTAAGACCTTCATGATCCTCGCGGCTTTCACCGTGATTCCGATTCTTATGCTGTTGCGCAATCCCGGTTTCCTGCCCGGCGCCGCGAAAGCTTCCGGGGGGGGCGGCGGCGGTGCGATGGAATTGTGGCGGGCACCGAAACTGCGCAACACCTTCATCGCCAGTGGTTTTATCTCCGCAGGCTGGGATCTGTTCAATTTCTACATGCCGGTCTACGGCCACGGCATCGGCCTGTCGGCGTCGGCGATCGGCATCATCCTCGGCACTTTTGCTCTGGCGACTTTCGTGATCCGTTCCGTACTGCCCTGGCTGATCAAGCGGACCAGCGAAGTGCAGGTGCTGATTTATGCGATTTTTGTCGCTGCTTTCGCCTTCACGCTATTTCCGTTCTTTTCACATCCGGTAGCGCTGGGCGCGGTGGCCTTCCTGCTCGGGCTTGGTGTTGGCTGCGGCCAGCCGATGTCGATGTCGCTGATTTATGCGCTGGCCCCGAAGGGGCGCGCCTCCGAAGCCGCCGGCGTACGGGTGACCGTCAACAATTTCACCCATCTGGTGATTCCGCTGCTTTTCGGTACCATTGGCACCGCTTTCGGTTACGCGCCGGTGTGGCTGGCCAACTCGGCCCTGCTTGGTGTCGGCGGCTGGTTGGTACGCCGCACAGCAAGTCCCCTTGGGGGACGGCGCAGCCGCGACTGATAAAAATACTGAATAAGCGAGGGCGCTGCGCCCTCGAGCCGTTCGCTACGCTTATGAGTATTGTCAGCGAACGATGATGGTGACGCTGAAATCTCCCCGCAGCAGACTCACCGCATAACCGCGCTCGGCGGTGCTCAGCAATTTCTGGAACTCGGCTGTGGTTTGTATTCGCCGGCGGTTCACCGCGTAGATGATGTCTCCGGGGCGGAAGCCCGCCTGGAAGGCACGGCTGCCGGCCTCGACTGCGGCCACCACGATGCCGCCGCCGTTGAGGCGTTCAAACAGCGGGCTGCCGCGTTCGATTTCAACCACGCGCATGCCAGGCAGCTGCACGACTGCCAGCATTTCACCATTGCCTGCAGGCTGCGGCGGTGCGATACGGGTGCGGATGCGTTGA
This sequence comes from Burkholderiales bacterium, assembly GCA_030833315.1. Classification (GTDB taxonomy): domain Bacteria; phylum Pseudomonadota; class Gammaproteobacteria; order Burkholderiales; family SG8-41. Next base: position 58,133 of record JAURHM010000003.1, on the reverse strand, counting down.
GTGCCGCCTTCGCGCGCCACCGTCATGTCGACTTCTTCGCCGACCGGCGTCAGACCCAGGCGGGCACGCAGATCCGACGGACCGCGTACCATCCGCCCGTTGAGTGCAGTGACCACATCCCCTTTGCGCAAGCCGGCTTTTTCCGCCGGCGAACCCGATTCGATATTGGCAACCAGCGCGCCGTCGAGCGAAGGAAGCTTCAGCCGGCGCTGCGCGTCTGGCGGCACATCCGCCATTTCGATACCCAGCCGGCCGCGGCGTACTTCGCCGTAGCGCACGATCTGTTCCATCACCGACCGTGCCATCACTGACGGCACGGCAAAGCCGATGCCGACGTTGCCGCCGGCCGGTCCGATGATGGCGGTGTTGATACCGATGAGTTCGCCGCGCAGATTGACCAGTGCGCCGCCGGAGTTACCCGGGTTGATCGAGGCGTCGGTCTGGATGAAATCTTCGTAACCTTCGACAGAAAGCCCGCTGCGGCCCAACGCGCTGACGATGCCCGAGGTCACGGTCTGGCCGATGCCGAAAGGGTTACCGATGGCCATGACATAGTCGCCGACCTGCAGCGTGTCGGAGTCGCCGATGCGCAGCGCGCTGAGGTTGGATGCGCTGATCTTCAGCACCGCGATGTCGGTGCCGGGGTCTGTGCCGACCAGCTTGGCGGGAAACTGGCGGCGGTCCTTCAGCGTGATCAGGACCTGCTCGGCATCCTTGATGACATGGTTGTTGGTCAGGATGTAACCGCGGGCGGCGTCAACGATGACGCCGGAGCCCGCCGCCTGTTCCTTGCGCTGTGGTTTGTCGGGCAGATTGAAAAAGCGGCGGAAGAAGGGGTCGCGAAACAGCGGGTTGTCTTCCATCGGTGCGCGGGTAATCACCGAGACGTTAACCACGGCCGGCGTGACCTGATTGACCAGCGGCGCCAGCGTCGGCAGCCCGCGCACATCGGGAGCCGCCGTCTGCGCCAGGGCGCTCACCGCCAGCAATGCAGTGCCCAGCGCCCATAACACACCGGGATTCAGAAAGTTCTTTAAAAACAAAGAGATGAGATTTATGGCCGACATGCTTTCCAAGATGGGCGTTGCACCCTTCATTTTCAAGCTGCCGATGATAATCCCGCTGCGGCCGCGGCGTCTGGCCGCGGCGCGCTTATTTGAGGATCTTGAACAGGTTGTTGAAGCTGTCCGTCCACAGTCGCAGGCCGGGAATTTTGCCGATCGGCTGTTTGGCCTCTGCGATGCGTGCGTGGGCCAGTGCCTTTTCACTGCGCGACACCAGCACCCAGTCGGTCTTGGCGAAATCCGAGCCGTCTTCCGGATCATCGCTGATCAGCACCGTGTGCAGGCCGGTTTCATCGGCGATGCGTTTAACTACCGGGGCGAGGTGCAGGAAACGGTTGGTGACGTGGAAGGCGATGACGCCGTCCGGTTTCATGTTCTTGATATATACACCCATCGCCTGATGGGTCATCAGGTGGGTGGGGATGGAATCGCTGGAGAAGGCGTCTATGGCGAGCACATCGTAGTTCTGCGGCGTTTCGCGTTCCATGGTCAGGCGCGCGTCGCCGAGAAGGTTTTCAATTTTTGCCGGCGTCGAGGTCAGGTAGGTGAACTCCTTCATCGCGACGTCGATGACCTGCGGATTGATTTCATAAAAGCGGTAGTTGTCGCCCTTGCGTCCGTATGCCGCCAGCGTGCCCGCGCCGAGGCCGACCACGCCGACATTGATGGCGGCAGCGTTTTCGCGTTTGACGCTGATGATGCGGCCGATGCCGGAATCCGGGCCGTAGTAGGTGGTCGGCTGCTGCTGCTTTTCCGGCAGCAGGAACTGCTCGCCGTGCATGATCACACCGTGCATCAGGCGGCGTGTGCCGGTGGCGCTGTTGGCGTCGCCGTAATCCTTGACGCGCAGTGTGCCGTAGAAATTACGCGCCATCACCCGGGCGTCATTCGACAGCATGTTGATGTAGTTGTTTACGTGGTAACCGGTGAATCCCGCAGCCGCCAGCGCCAGCACCGGCACGAGGATCATCACGCGCCGCGTGACATAGGCCGCGAGCAAGGCAGTAAACACCAGGCCGAAGCCGAATTCGTAATAGGTGTTGAACAGCTTGGGCGCGACAAAGCCTACCAGCAGGCCGCCGACGGCGCCGCCCAGCGAAATCATCAGGTAATAACCGGTGAGATGGCGCGGTGCCGGTTTCAGCGCGGCGAGTTCGCCGTGGAAGAACATGCACATCACGAACAGGCCGACGGCGAACAGCGGAATTGCTTCCTTGATGTTCATCACGCCGCCGTCGGTGTGCAGCGCCCAGGCCATCGCGCCGACAATCACCAGCAGCGGCCCCAAGAAAATCGTACGCTGGTACCAGTTGCGGCCCTCAAAACACAGCACGAAGGACAGCAGGTACAGGGACAGCGGCAGAATCCACAGGAAGGGGACCGAGGCGACGTCGTGGGTGATGTGGTTGGTAACCGCGATCAGCATGAACGAACCCATCGCCGCCAGCACCAGCCACAGGAAATAGTCCGTGGCGCGCGGCGGCGGACCGTCCGCCGTGGCGATGCCGCTGGCCGGCGTGGCTGCGGTGCTTTGCGAGGGGCGCAGGCTGAACACCGCCGATGTCGCGCACAAAGCGGCGAACAGCGCATAACCGGCGCTCCAGCCGATCGATTGTTCGTGCGTGGTGACCCAGGGTTCCACCGCAAAGGGATAGGCGATCAGCGCGATCAGCGAAGCGCCGTTGGACAGTGCGAACAGGCGATAGACGTTTTTGGCGTCGGGGAAACTGCGCGAGAACCAGGCCTGCAGCAGCGGGCCGGTGGTCGACAGCAGGAAATAAGGCAGGCCGATGGTTGCCGCGAGCAGACCGAGGATCAGCCAGGTCGGATCTTCAGCGCCTTCGGGTTTCCAGCCGGTGCCGGCGATGATCGGCAGCGATACCAGGCTCGCGACAAGCAGCACCACGTGCAGGATCACCTGCGGACGCGGTTTGAGAAAACGGATGGTCCAGTCGGCGTAGGCGTAGCCGAACAGCAGTACCAATTGGAAAAACATCAGGCAGGTGGTCCAAACCGCGGCGGAACCGCCGAACCAGGGCAGGATCTGTTTGGCCATGATCGGTTGCACCAGAAACAGCAGGAAGGCACTCGCGAAAATGGTCAGCGCATAGATCAGCATGAGAATTAACCGTTTGATTTAATTGAACTATTTTCCAGCTCTGGGGCGGGTTTGTCACCACCGGTTTACAACGCAAAAGCGCCCGCCGGCGATGACGCGGCGGGCGCGACGTTTGCAAACCGCTGCGATTGTACCTGCTGCCGCGGCGGCGTGCGCGGCTGAGGGAGGAAGTATTCAGTCGGCTTTGATGTTCGACTTTTTGATGACCTCGGACCATCGCGCCGTCTCGGCTTTGACATGAACGGCGAATTCGGCCGGCGTGCTGCCGACCGGGTCGGAGCCGTCGGCCGCCATGCGTTTCTGCAGGTCGGCGGACTTGAGGATCACCGCGACCTCGCGGTAGACGCGGTCGATCACGTTGCGCGAGGTACCGATGGGAGCGAACAGGCCGTACCACTGCGACACGTCGAAATCGGCGACGCCGGCTTCCTTCATGCTGGGCACATCGGGTAGCGTTGCCGCGCGATGCAGCGTGGTGACGCCCAGTGCGCGCAGCTTGCCGGTTTTGAGGTGCGGCAGCACCGAGATGATGCTGGGGAAGGAGGCCTGGATACGGCCCGACAGCATGTCGGTGTAGGCGGCGCCCATACCCTTGTAAGGGATGTGCATCATGTCGGCGCCGGTGCGCACCTTGAACAGTTCGCTGGTCAGATGAATCAGGCTTCCCTGACCTGATGAGGCGTAATTGATCTTATTCGGATTGGCCTTGGTATAGACCACCAGCTCCTTGACGGTTTTTGCGGCGACGCCGGGATGCACGATCAGCACATAGGGCTGGCTGGTGACCTGGGTGATGGTGCTGAAGTCGCGTGTCGGCACATAACGCGCCTTGTAGAGCAGCGGATGCACGATGAAGGTCGCGCTGCCCATGAACAGCGTATGACCGTCAGCCGGGGCTTCGCGGATGATGTCGACGCCGACGTTGCCGCCGCCGCCCGGACGGTTGTCGACAACGACGGTCTGGCCGAGGCGCTCACCCAGCGGTGTGGCAATTGAACGTGCCGTAGTGTCCATGCCGCCGCCGGCCGCGAGCGGCACCAGCAGACGCACCGGTTTTTCGGGATAGGCGGCCAGCGCGGGCAGGGCCAGCGCAGACAGCGCGATGATCAGCAGTTTGTTCATGGGGAAATCCTTGGTGTTTACGGCGCTCAGATGGCGTTGATGGCCAGTGTACGGCAGTCGGCGACGCTTTCCAGCGCCGCGAGCTGTTCATGCAGGGCCGCAGCGGGTGCATGTGCCCCGGCCATACGCATGAACTTGGTCTGCAGTTCTTCCGCCGACAGCGGCGATGCCGGCGTGCCCTTGAATTCTTCGGCAAAGCGTTCGAAACGGCGGCCGTCCTTCAATCCAACGGCAACGCGGGAAGACCAGGCGCCGCCTTTTTCATCGTGGCCCATCTCGACGACTTTCAGCTTCAGTGCCAGTGCGCGTACCTTGGCGTCGTTCAGCGCGGTTTCCGAAAAGGCCATCGGATCATTGACGTCGTAATACAGCGCAATCGCCGAACAGAAGGGCACGCTGTACTGGGCACCGGCGACATCGCGCGGCTCGCGGATGTCGTGATGCGACAGCACTTTGTGGCGGGCATGGATGGTCAGTGCGGCGACATCATCACCGTTGAAGTGGTGTTCTGCACGCAGTTCCTGCAATGACTGCACCGGTGTGTGCGCGGTGATGTGGCAGGCATAACGTTTCAGGCAGGCATAAACAATGTCGAAATGCGTGCCGAGATCCTTGGTGAATTGCGAGGCGTCGCCGTCGCGGCAATAGGATTCGAGATAGCCGTATTGGCCTTCCAGCACGCTGTCCGGACCTTCGTAACCGTCGCGGGCCAGCAATGCGGCGACCACGCCGGCTTCCGCCGCGCGACCCATATGCAGGCGTTTGACCATCGCGCCGTTACCGGCTTTGGCGAAGGCGAGCAGGCCGCCGCCCAGAGAACCGGCAATGCCCAGCGCCTGCGTCAGCTGCGCGGCATTGAGCCCGAGCAGCTTGCCGGCAACGATGGCAGAGCCGAAGGGGCCGTTGACGCCCGGCGCATGAAAGCCCAGCGACTCGGTGGATTGTTTGGCGGCGAGGCCGATGCGGAACATCACTTCCGCGCCGGCGATGAAGGCGGTCAGCAGCTCTTCGCCGCTGGCGCCTTGCGCCTCACCCGCGGCAAGTGCCGCCGGCAGCAGGATCGCGCCGGGATGCACGCCGGCGCTGGGTTTGCGCAGACCGTCGAGTTCAAAGGCGTGTGAACACACGCCGTTCGCCAGGGCCGCCGCGGGCGGCGCGACCTTGAGGCCGGTACCGATGACGCGGCTGCTGCCGTTGCCGCCGCAATTGCGGGCATGACCGGCGACAATTTTGCTCCATGGCAGGCGCGAACCGAACAGCGCCGCGCCGGTGGTGTCGATGATGCACTGGCGGGCGCGCTCGCGCGCCGCCGCCGGGATCTGCTCGTAGGTCAGTCCGTTGGCGAACTCGGCCAGCGTGCTTGCTGCGGTCTTGGCGGCGCTCATCGTTGCAACGTTAAACCGACATCAGTTTGGACAGCACACCGGCATCGGGCAGCTTCTCGATGCCCATCACCGCATCGCGCAGCTGCTCGACCTTTGCCTTCGGCAGTGCCTTGACCGCCAGTTTTTCGAATTTCGCGATGATGTCGGCATCGCTGGCAAAACGGAACTCGCTGCCGCGTGCGGATTCGACAGTGCGCTTCATCACGGTGCCGTCGTTGAGGTGCAGTTCCACGTGGACCTTGTGCCGCATTTTTGCACCAAGCGCGGTGATCGCCGGATCGTGGAGCACTTCGACTTTTTTCGACTCCGCGATGCGCGCCGGATCGGCAACCATCGCTTCGGTGAACTGGTCGACGAACACGTCTTTTTCCAGCAGCCAGGTGCCGATGCAGTAGGGCAGGTTCAGTTGGGCCGAGGTCAGGCCCTGCGGCTTGTACGGCCAGCCGACGTGGTGCACCGTGACTTCCGAGCCGTAGACCACGACTTTTTTCACGTCCTTGGCGGTGAAGGGGCGCTCGGCGTCCATCTCGCGCAGCGCATCCAGCGTGGTGTGGTTGCTGCCGACGCAGGCGTAGAACTTCAGCGCGATGCCCATGGTCTGCCAGACTTCACCGAAACCGGCGGTGAGTTCCTTCAGATTGAACTTGTCGGTCGACTGCGACATTGTCGTGCAGAAACCGCCGTACGGATTTTCGAGCACGTCGACGATGCCGGTGAAGCCGCCTTCGGCAAACAGTGCGCCGTAGAGGCCGGACTGTGAGGAGCGGCCGGCATGCATGCGTTTGACCATCGCGCCGAACTGCGCTGCCATCAGGCCGGCGGCCTGGGTGCCGGCAATGCCCAGCGCGTGCACGGTCTTGTCGACATCGAGTTTCATGCCGCGCGCAGCGCCGGCGGCGGCGGAGAACACGCCCAGTGTGGCGCCCGAGTGCCAGCCCGAAGCGATATGCGCCGGGCCCATGCACAGGCCGACGCGGGGGCCGATTTCGTAACCGGCAACGGAGGCGGTGAGGAATTCCTTGCCGCTCATGCCGGGCTTCAGTTCCGTAACCGAGATCAGCGCGGGCAGCACCACGGCGCCGACATGCAGCACGCCGGCGCGATGTACGTCATCGAGCTCAAAGCCCTGCACCTGCGTGCCGTTGACCAGCGCGGCATGTGGCGCGGAGAGTTTCTTGTTGGTGCCCCACACCGTGCACTGGCGGGTGCTGTCAATGCTGCTCAGCTTGTCCTGCAGGATTCGGGTCCATTCGAGGTCCGCACCATACAGCGCACAACCCAGCGAATCGAGCATCAGCAGCTTGTTGCGATGACGCACTGCTTCCGGAATCTTGTCGTAAGTCAGGCCGGAAACGAAGGTGGCGATGTCTCGGGTGTAGGGATGGGGTTGCGTCGATTGCTGGGTCATGGGGCGGATTCCTGTGGCGGGTCTATGAAATAATCAATAAAAACAAATATTTGCGTGTATTTTTCGGGGCTTACTTCGGCAGCGTGACCGCCGCGCCGACGATTGCTGCGAGTTCATTGATGTCGGCGATTACCTCGCAACGGTCAACGGTGGTGATGATGCGTTCGGCGTCGGTTTTGCTCATGCACGGTGCCACGACGTTACGGAATTTGTGAATGACTTCTTCCGGTGCCAGCGGATTCTCCGGGCTGCCGCGGCGGTGCAGAGCCAGTTTCTCATGCACCTTGCCGGCACGGGTGGTGATCTTCACGCGCGAGGCGTGGCGGAAGGGGGCGCCCATTTTTTCGATTTCGGGATCCACATAGGCGCTGATGCGCGTGATGAAATCGAGAATCTGCGGATCGGCGAGGCGCGCTTCACGGAACTGTTCGGTGAAGGCTGCGCCGTCGAGCGCAATGACCGCCATGCCGTAATAAAGATTCATCTGCGCCGCAGTGACGCCCTGTGCCTTGTATTCCCAGGCGCAATGCACATGCGTCATCGGCGACAAACCGGTTTCGACTTCGGCGATGTCGCCAGCCTTGATGCTGTGTTCCTTCATCAGCTCCGACAGTGCGTCGAGCGCACTGTGGATGCTGGTGACGCTGGCGTGCGGCTTGTAGCCGACATTGAGGGTTTCCCAGGTTTTTCCGAGGCCGTCGGTGAGACGTGATGGATTCGGCTTGTCTGAGTAGGTCGACAGATAGCCGCCGTACGGCGCTTCCAGTGCATCGAGAATGCCGGTGAAATCTCGGGAGGCCAGTTGTGCGGCATAGATGCCGCTCTGCGCGGCGCGACCGCTGTGGAGGCGTTTGACCATTGCGCCTTCCTGCGCCGCCATCAGGCCGCCGGCCTGCGAACCCGCCATGCCCAGCGCGTGCTGGAATTGCGTGGCATTGAGATTCAGCATGTGCGCCGCGGTTGCTGCAGCGACGAAGCTGCCCGAAGTGCCCTGCGGATGAAAACCGCGGAAAAACAGGCTCATCGTTGCCGCATTGCCGACGCGGTGGCCGATTTCATAACCGGCGACCATCGCCGTCAGAAGATCGCGGCCAGAGACTTTGCACCCTTTGGCCTCAGCCAGATTCAGCGCGACCGGTGTGGCGATCGAACCGGCATGGACGATGGATTCCTTGTGAATGTCGTCGAGCTCGAAAGCGTGGCCCGAGGTGCCGTTGACCAGTGCGGCAAGCGCCGGCGAGGTTTTGCGGCCGAGGCCGATCAGCGTGGCGACCGGTTTGGCGTTTTCAGCATCGGCAAGTTCTGCAACTTTCCGGGTCCACGGCAGCGTTGCACCGAACAGGCAGCAACCGAGGCTGTCGAGCAGCGAGAGCTTGATGCGCGCAACGGCCTCGGCGGGAATGTCCTCGTAATGCAGCGCCGCACCGAAGCGGGCGAGATCACGCGTGGCATCGGCAAGCAGTGGTGCTTTGTTCGAAGACATGGCGTGGTTCCTTATCCCTGTTTGGCGGCTTTGCCCGCAGAAGTGCCCGCGAGTTTGCCGAACACGGCGCCTGACACCAGACCGGTGCCGCTCGGGTAGTTGAAGTAGAACAGGCCGCCGACCATTTCACCGGCGCAATACAGGCCGGGGATCGGCAGCTGGTTCGAATCCACCACCTGGCCCGATTCCTTGTCGACACGCAGACCACCGAAGGTAAAGGTAATGCCGCAGGTGGTGGCGTAGGCGTCGTAGGGCGGGGCGTCGAGCGCCTGTGCCCAGTTCGATTTCGGCGGCTCGATGCCGACCGTTCCCTTGCCGTCCTTGATTACGTGGTTGAACGGCACATCCTTTTGCACCGCGGCGTTGTACTCGTTCACCGTCTTGAGGAATTGTTCAGGATTGACGCCTTCCAGCTTGGTCGCGAGTTCTTCCAGCGTGTTGGCGCTGACCTTGGTCATGTATTTGATGCGGTATTCCGAACGCAGAAGCTTGGTGACCTTGGAGTCGAACACCTGCCACGCGAACTGGCCCGGCTGTTTCAGCACTTCGCCGCCGTACTTGGCGTAGGTGAAGGAGTGGAAGTCATAACCTTCATCGACGAAACGTTTACCTTCGGCATTGATCAGCAGGCCGAAAATGTAGCTGTGTTTCTGGAACTGGTCGCCGACGCTGACGTCGCCGAACTCCGGTGCGTAACGGTCCCAGCCGGTGGCATGGCAGCCCGACCAGTTACCGTAAGGCGCGGCGCCGATGTCCAGCGCCATTTTCAGGCCGTCACCGACGTTGAAGCGCGTGCCGCGAACCTTCGCCAGTTCCCAGCCCGGCCCGAGGTAACGCGCGCGCATTTCGGGGTTGGCTTCGAAGCCGCCGCAGGCCAGCACCACCGCCTTGGCTTTCATTTCGAAGGACTTACCCTTCTGTCGCACCTGCACACCGCTGACCGTGGCGCCGTCATACAGCAGCTTGATCGCGCGGGTTTCGAAATGCACGGGGATGCCGGCTTTTTTGACGGCTTTGTTCAGATATTCCACCAGGCCTGCGCCGCCGCCGTGAGCTTCGATCGGCATGTTGCCGAAGAACTTGCGCTTGCCGTCGACTACTGCCGACTGGCGACCCCAGTTCGGCACGAACTTCACGCCCTTTTCGCGCAACCAGATCATCGTCGGCAGGCTCTCGTTGACCAGATACTCCGACAGGTCGGGATCGGTACGGTAGGCGGTGAGCTGGTGGATCTTGTCGAGGAATTCCTCGCGGGTGTTGGTGCCGAAATCGGTCTCGGCGATTTCCTGTTCGGTGATGTCCGTGATTTTCAGCAGGTCTTCGACGGTTTCGTAGGCGAAACGCATCACGCCGCCAGCGAAACGGCTGTTGCCGCCACCTTCGTCTTCAGACGCGGCTTCGAGGATGGCGACTTTGGCGCCCTGGTCATGGGCCGACAGGGCGGCGCACATGGCGGCGTTGCCTTTTCCGACAACGATCACATCATATTCGGACATTGTTGAGGCCTTTCAGTGTGCAGGTTTGGAACGGTGCGCAATTATCCTTCCCTCACACTCTTGAGTAAAATGAGATTATTGCAACAATTGTTCGCGTTTTTACATTAATCAAAAGGTCACCAGCCGGTGATTACCTCTCATGAATATTGATACCCACGGTCTGCAGGCGTTTGCCCGCATTGCGGAACTCGGCAGCTTCCACCAGGCCGCGACAGCGCTGCATCTGTCGCAGTCGGCGCTGTCGCGGCGCATCAGCCGGCTGGAAGAAGAACTCGGCGTGCGCCTGCTCGACCGCACGACGCGCAAGGTGCGTCTGACCGCGGTCGGCCGTGACTTCCTGCCGCAGGCGCGGCGGCTGATTGAGGAACTGGAAAATTCGCTGGCCGGGCTGCGCGACATGGCCAAACGCGGCGCGGGTCAGGTGACGGTGGCCTGCGTGCCGACGGCGGCGATGCACATGCTGCCACCGGTGATCCGTGATTACAGCGAGAAACATCCAGACAACCGCATCCGCATCCTCGATGTGCATGCCAACGAAGTGCTGCAGGCCGTACTCGGCGGCGAAGCCGAGTTCGGGTTGACGCTGTCCGGCGTTGACGCACCGGAACTGGAGGTCGAAGCGCTGTTTGAGGATCCCTTCGTGCTGGCCTGCCACCGCGAACACCCGCTGGCGAAAAAGAAAACGGTGAAATGGTCGGATCTGGAACAGCATCGCGTGATCACTGTCGGCCGCATGAGCGGCAACCGCGCGTTGCTCGACTTCGGTCTGCCCGGCAACCTGCCGCAGCAGCGCTGGACCTATGAGGTGCAGCATTCTTTCTGGACCGGACTTGGCATGGTCGAAGCCGGCATCGGCGTGATTGCTGTGCCGGCATTGGCATTTTCGGGCCGGCGTAATCCGCAGCTGGTCAGCCGGCCGCTGGTGGAGCCGCGGCTGACGCGTACGGTGGCGGTGACCCGGCGCCGCGGCGTGACGCTTTCGCCGGCGACGCAGGAGTTTCTGGCAATGCTGAAAAAACGGTGGGGGCAATCGAAGCGGGATACGCGTATGCGCGCTTAGTGGCAGCAGCGATTTCTGTTGCGAGGTACAGCTTGCCGTTGAAGAGGGCCGCTGTTAGTCTCAAATGCAAGAATCAATACCCACAAAATCAGCCACTAAATCATCGTGGATAAAATCAAATAATCGGTTCCGGAGAAATTGAAATGACCGCATCAAGACTCAGCAAAAATGCGATAGGCTTTGTTCTGGCATCGGGCATGTTCATCGCGGTGTCACATGACGCCCTAGCTCAGCAGGCCGCCTATCCATCAAGACCCATCCGCCTCATCGCCTCGCAGTCGCCCGGCGGCGGTATCGATACCGTAGCGCGCATTGTTGCGACCAAGCTGGGTGAGGCCATCGGTCAGAACGTGATGGTGGACAACCGCGCCGGCGCCAACGGGTCGCTGGCCGGCGAACTTACCGCCAAATCGCCGCCCGATGGTTACACGATGATGCTCGGTGCTGTGGGCAATCTCGCGGTTAACGGCTTTTTCACCAAGAACATGACCTATGATCCGCTGAAGGATCTGGCGCCGGTCACGCCGGCGGTGACCAGCGGCAACTTTCTGGTGGTGCATCCTTCGGTGCCGGCGAAATCGCTAAAGGAATTCCTCGCGCTGGCCCGCGCACGGCCGGGGGAGATTGCCTACGGTTCCTCCGGTGTTGGTGGCTCAGGACATCTGGCGACGGGCTTGCTGCAGTCGATGGCGAAAATCAAGCTGCTGCATGTGCCGTACAAAGGCAACGGCCCGGCGATTGTCAATCTGATGTCCGGCGAAGTGCAGATGGCCTTTGCGTCACCGGCGAGCGTCGCCGCCAATATCCAGGCCGGCCGACTGCGTGCGTTGGCAGTGGGAACCGGAACCCGGTCCAAACAGTTCCCGCAGGTGCCGACGGTGTCCGAGGCCGGCGTGCCGGGTTATGAATCGAAAAGCTGGTACGGTTTTGTTGTCGCTGCTAAAACACCGCCGGCAATCATTGCGCGGCTGAACAAGGAAATTGTCCATGTGCTCGGTCGGCCCGAGGTGATCGAGTCGATGCTGAGCCAGGGTGAGGTCTGGACCAGCAGTCCCGAGGCGTTTGCCGCTTTCATCAAGGTCGAGCACGAAAAGTGGGGCCGGGTGATCCGCGAACAGGGCATTACTGCGAATTGATCAGGCATGTTGATCGTTGATTCGCAGGTCCACATCTGGGCTGCCAACACGCCGGAGCGTCCCTGGGCGGAAGGTGCGAAGCCGCACCGTCCGCAACCCTTCGGCAAAAACGAACTGCTGCAGGAAATGCAGGCCGCCGGTGTTGATCGTGTGGTCATCGTGCCGCCAAGCCTTGATCGTACGCGCAATGATCTTGCACTGGATGCCGTACAGTCGCATCCAGGACAGTTTGCCGTCATGGGCAAGATCAACCCGGCGCTACCGGAATCGCTGGGCGCGCTGGCGAACTGGCGGGCGCAACCAGGCATGCTGGGTCTGCGTTTTAATTTCAAGAAATACATGGACCGGTTGTCCAACCCCGAATACATGGGCTGCTTGTGGGCAGAGGCCGAAGCGGCAAGGGTGCCGGTTTACATCGGCGTGGATCAGCCGGCGGTCAGTTTGGTGGATGCGGTGGCCGCACGGCACCCGCAACTGCGCATCATCCTCGACCACATGGCGCTGGCCAGCGGCGCCAAGGATGATGAAGCATTTCGTGATATTGAAATGCTGCTCGCGATTGCGAAGCGGCCCAATGTGGGTGTGAAGGTCAGCGCGTTGCCCGGCTATTCAACCGAGCCTTATCCCTACCGCAACCTGCATGGCTACGTGAAGCGCGTCTATGACGCCTTCGGTCCCGGACGCCTGTTCTGGGGCAGCGACCTGACCCGGCTTAAGTGCACCTATCGCCAGTGCGTGACGGTGTTTACCGAAGAAATGCCCTGGCTCACGGCCGATGATCTGGAACTGATCATGGGCGGCGCGCTGTGCGACTGGCTCGACTGGCCGGCCTGAGACCGGACGGTGGTGGACGTGTCTATATCCTGTATCTAAATCCTGTTTATACCCGCGGACGCAGTGAACTGCCGGCATCGATGGTGACCACCGTGCCGCTGATGTAGGACGCGCGGTTCGAAGCCAGGAAAGTTGCCAGATCCGAGACTTCCGCAGGGCGTCCCGCACGGCCGAAGGGCAGCGAGGCGACGACCTTGGCCTGCAGTTCAGGCCAGCGCGATTCGTCGCCGAAGGCCTTCAGTGCCTGTTCCTTGAAATGCCCGACCTGGCGTTCGGTTTCGATGCGTCCCGGATTGATGCCGACCACGCGGATGCCGTGATCCACGCTTTCCGAGCCGAGCGCACGGGTGAAGGCCATCAGCCCGGCATTGCCGGTGGTGCCGGTGATGTAGTTGGCGCGGTGACGTTCGCCGGCAACGCCGATGATATTGACGATGACGCCGGATTTGCGTTCGCGCATGGCCTTGTAGAGTTCGCGCGTCAGGTTGATGAAGCCGAAGACCTTCAGGTCCCAGGCCTGGCGCCAGCGCTCATCGGTGATGTCCAGCAGATCGCCACCGGGAATCGCGCCGGCATTGTTGATCAGAATGTCGACATCGGCGCAGGTCTTGCCGAGAGCGACGACGTTTTCCGTTTTGCTGAGGTCGACTGCATGGATGAAGACCTCGGTTTTGTATTGCTTGCGGATGGCTTCAGCGGCCGATTTCAAGGCTGATTCGTTGCGCGCCGCGAGGTGGACAATCGCACCTTCCGATGCGAAACCATGTGCACAGGCGAGACCGAGGCCCTTGGAGGCGCCGGTAATCAAGACTTTTTTGCCGCGAAGTTCCAGATCCAAAGTGTTCCCCTGAGTATTGCTGTGTTGTTTTTTGAGCGTGTTCAAGCCGCAACGCGTTGCGGTCCGCCCTTGCCGGCAGCGAGTGCGGCAATTTCACGCACGTCTTTCGCATTCTCGAAATCCTGGATGGCCGCATACAGCCGCGCGACATTGTCCGTGGACAGCGCGCGTGCGGCGCAGTTGTCGAACTTGGCTTTGAGCATGTCGGCCGGCAGCGGCTTGTCGACGCTGCGGCCCAGCGCCTGGTCGGTCTTGGTGCTGACCACGCGGCCGTCGGCCAGCGTGACTTTGACTTCGGCGCCGAAGTGGTTGTCGACGGGAAACTGTTCCGTGGTGTACGCCGCAACGTGGATTTTCGGCAGGATGGCGCGCGTCGCCGGATCTTTCCAGTTATCACCTTCAAAGTGTTCGAGCTTGACCGTGCGGTCCTTCAGCGCGCGGGCCAGCGTGTATTGCACGCTGAACTTGGCGTCGAGGTAGGACTGCGGATCCGGACGGTTGGTGTGTTCGAGGCGACGGGTGTGCGTCCACGAATCGATGCGCGCGACCTGCTCGGGTTTCAGGTTGTGCTTCTGTACCAGTTCGAGCATGCAGTCGATCGCCGGGTGGGTGCCGCCGCAGCAGGGATAGGACTTGATGGCGATGCCGGGGCGGGTGATGTCGAGCGGATTGGCCCACGCCGGAATCGCCTTGCTCGCGTCGTAATTGCCGGCGCCGTTGAACACTTCGAAATAACCCTGCTTGTGTTCGAAGGCCTTGTCACCGGCAGTGAAGCCGTCGCGGGCGAGCAGCGCGGCGAACAGGCCGCTGCGCGCGCAGTGGCCGACATGCAGCGGTTTGGTCATGGTGCCGAAATTTGATTTGACGCCGGCAGCGAGCGATGCGGCGATCGACAGCGCAGTGGCGGTTTTTTCAAACGACAGTTTCAGCAGGTGGGCGCAGGCTGCGGCACTGCCGAACACGCCGATGGTGGTCGTCGGATGCCAGCCTTTGGTGTACTGGTGGAAATTCACCACCATCGACAGCTTGCATTCGGTTTCGAAGCCGGCGACATAGGCGGCGATGAAGTCTTTGCCTGTGGCGCCGGTTTCATCGGCGAGTGCAAACAGTGCGGGCAGGATGGGCACCGAAGGGTGACCGCCGAGTGTGTTGTTGCAATCGTCAAAGTCCAGCGCATGGGAAGCAGTGCCGTTGACCAGCGCCGCATCGAGCGCGCCGATGCGCCGTGCGTGGCCGAACACCAGTGAGGGGCCGCTGCTGGAGCCGGAGACGCCGAGCAGGATCCGCGTGGCATCTTCTGCGGCGCCGGCAATTGTCACGCCGACGGTGTCGAGGATGCCGACCTTGGCCCAGTGCACGGCTTCCGCCGGCAGGGTGTTGTACTGCAAATCATTGATTTTAATGGATAAATCTGTGGCGAATGACATGGTCGATCTCCCCGGCAATGCGTGCCGGCACGTGATGGCCGACGGACTGGATGAGTGGCGGAAGAGAGTGGGAGTCGAACCCACACAGGACCGCTCGCGGCCCCTACCGGGTTTGAAGTCCGGCCGCCCCACCGGGAGCGATTCCCTTCCGTTGTTACTGCGTGGCCGTCATTGTAAGACGGCGCGGTGCTGACGAGAAATGCGGTTCCAGACTGTGGTGATGCCTGAGTGACTCAAGGCCTGCGCGCGGCACTGAGCACGACCGGCGCAACTTCCACGGTCTTGTCCCCGTTGGTGATCCAGGCTGTTCCGTCCTGAATCGTGCATTGCAACTGCATCGTGCGTTCGGCCAGCTTTGCCAGCGCCTGCGTGGTTTCGGCGGGCAGATCACAGACCGTCAGGTTGTCGGGCTTGGCCATGGCATCGCCGTTGTCCTGCCACCATTTCGCTGCGCCGCGACCATAAGTGTAGAGCCTGACCTGTCGCGCGCGGCCGCAGGCCTTGCGTACGGATTTTTCATCGGGCAGGCCGACATCGATCCACTGTTCAATGAGGCCGGTGAGATCCTTGCGGCACAACGCCGGCTCCTCTTCATTGCTGAGGCCTTTTCCGAATTCCAGCGCTTCATCGGCGTTGAGTGCGAAGGCGAGCAGACGTACCATCATGCGTTCGTCGGTTTCAGAAGGGTGGCGCGCGAGTACCAGTGCATGGGTCGCGTAATAGCCGCGATCCATATCCGAAATCGTCAGATCGGCCTTGAAGATGGTTGCGGTCAGCGCCATGCGCTTATTTCAGGCGCACGGCGACGGCATCAGCCGCCCGATGGGCTTCGGCAATAGCGTCATCGAGACTGCCGCCGCAAGCGCTGCGCACGGCGCCGATGGCCCACACGCCGGGTAGCGCGGTTTCCAGCGCATCGCTGGTGACAAGGCGGCCCTGATCATCGCGTTTGATGCTATCCGGCACAAAAGCGGTGTTGGGTTCGAGACCGATATAGGCGAACACGCCGGCGGCGGCAATTTCTTCACTGCCTGCAGCGGTTTTGACGCGAATCTTCTCGACCATCTGCCCGCCGAGGATGGCTTCGACCGTCGTTCCGAAACGTTTTTCGATCTTGTCATTGGCATTGACCTGATCAATCAGGCGTTGCTGCGCGCGGAATGCGGTGCCGCGATGGATCAGCAGCACCTTGCCGCAGTAATGCGTCAGCACATTGGCTTCCTGCAAGGCAGAGTCGCCGCCGCCGATCACGGCGACAGTTTCGTTCTGGAACATCGGGCCGTCGCAGTCCGCGCATTTCGAGACACCGCGGCCTTCGAATTCGGTCTCGCCGGGCACGTTCAGCGTTTTCAGTCTGGCGCCGCTGGCGATGATGACCTGGCGTGCACGGTAGTTGCCGCTTTCCGTAGTGACGACATAAGCGCCATCGGCTGCAGTCAGCGCGGTGACCGGTTCCTGGATACTGGTGACGCCGGCATCGGCGTTGGCGCCGGTCAGCTCGGAAGCAAAGGCGGCACCGCCGGCTTCGCCGCCAGGCGGAGCGGGGTCCAGTTCATTCACATTGAGCACAAGGCCGCCGAAGATCTGCTGTTCGAAAGTGGCGGTGCTCAGGCCTTTTTTGGCGAGTGCACCGGCAGCGGTGAGGCCGGCGATGCCTTCGCCGATGATGATGACGTCAAATGCGGATGTGGTCATGGCGTTCTTTCGGTTCTGTGATCAGTAACGGTTGTTGCGGAAAGGGGAGCGTTGCTGCGGTTTGCCGGCGGCGGGTTTCTGCGCCTGCGGTTTGGCGACCGCACCCGGCGGGGGCGGAGGCGCCGGTTCGGCCGAGCCGAGTATCGGTACGAAATCCTTGCGCATCTTGCGCGCATCGCCGATACGCTGGGTGACAGTGATGCCGTCCAGTGCTTCGAGGATTTCAATGGCCAGCGTGCGGCCGATGCCGATGGCATCGCGGTACTGCGCGGCGGTGAACTGGCCGTTGGGCTGTTTGGCGGCGACGGCCTGTGCGGTGGCGGCAAGCACAGCCATTGTCGGTTTCAGATAAAAACGTTCGGCTCCGACCTTGTAGAGATTGCCGGCCTTCATCTGACGGTAGAGGAAATCCTTGAGGATCGCGTCTTTCAACTTCAGCAGCGGCGCCAGTTCCTTCAGCGGCGGCGGATTGAATCGAGCCGATAGCAGAGCCGGTTGTACGGTTTCCCAGAGTTTGACGTCGGCGCTGTTCGCCGTGCTGTCATGGCCGGGCTTGCGTACCAGCGAACTGTGGACTTCAATCTGCCGCTGGTCGGCGATCAGGCGCAGCAGGTGGCCGAAGGCGTCGGAATCCAGTTCCGGCGCCAGCGCCTGATGCAGGGTTTCGATTTCGATGCCCGGCGCCTGTGGCTGGGCCTGATGGAAAGCGCCGACCTGTTTGACGGCGCCCTGATTCAGCGCAGTCAGCCGTGTCTGGGTAATGGCAAAACAGCGGTCTTTTCCCAGTGGCACGAGGCCGGCTTTGGCATATGCCGCAGCGGCAATTTCCGGCAGCAGATTGAAAATGGCTTCGAAATGCGCGAGATCAACCGGGCGCTTGTCTTCGGCGGCGAGTGCCGCCAAAGCGGTCACGTGATCCGCTGATTCGAGGGCGGCGAGCGTGGCGTCGCGCGCCTTGCTGCGCCGGGAGGCCGGCGGAATCGGATCGATGATGACGCCGCCGCCGAGCGTATGTGTCGAGGATTGGTCGCGCAGGATGAAGCGGTCGCCATGCAGTGCGGCGATCGCGTCGTCGAGGACCAGCTGGCCGATGCCGCCCTGACCCGGGTTCAGCGCTTCGCCGCGTTTCAGCGACACCCGCGCGGTAACGTCAGCCGTTGCCAGATGCAGATGCACCGGTGTCCAGTGTTTCAGCGGCTTGCCTTCTCCCGGCAGCACGTTGAGGCGCACGTCGATGCGCCGGGTAGGGCGGTGAATGGCCTCGGCCATCACCCAGTCGCCGCGCCGCACCGACTCCACATCGGCGCCGGTCAGGTTCAGCGCACAGCGTTCGCCGGCGCGTGCTTCGGTGGCGGTCTTGCCGTGGATTTGAATGCTGCGTACGCGCACTTCGCGTCCGGCCGGTGAAATCACCAGCTTGTCGCCGCTGTGCACGGTGCCGTTGAACACCGTGCCGGTGACGACGGTGCCGCTGCCGGCAATGCTGAAGGCGCGGTCAATGGCGTAACGCAGATGCTGACCCGCGGCGCTGCGCTGGCCTTTGGCCGCTGCCTCGCGCAGCAGCAGGTTTTTCAGTTCAGCCATGCCGCTGCCGCTGATCGCGGACACCGGCAGTATCGGCGCATCGGCGAGCAGCGTCGGCGCCAGCAGGGCTTTAACCTGGTCACGTACTTCTTCAATGCGCGTGGCATCAACGCGGTCGGCTTTGGTGATCACGGCGGCGCCGCGGCTGATACGCAGTAAATCCAGGATCTGCAGGTGTTCGATGGTCTGCGGCATCACGCCGTCGTCGGCGGCGACGATCAGCAGCGCGAAATCAATGCCGGAGACGCCGGCGAGCATGTTGCGGATGAAGCGCTCGTGGCCGGGTACGTCGACAAAACCGATAAGGCCGCCTTCGGCCAGAGGCAGGTAAGCGAATCCGAGATCGATGGATATGCCGCGGGCTTTTTCCTCGGGCAGGCGGTCGGTATCGGTGCCGGTCAGGGTTTTGACCAGCAAAGTCTTGCCGTGGTCGATATGGCCTGCGGTGGCGACTATCATTGCTTGCTGATTTTCAGTTGCGGCAGTTGCGCGACAAACCCGTCTTCATGATCGAGGCAGCGCAGGTCGAGCATCAGTGCGCCGTCATTGATGTGCCCGATCACCGGCGCCGGAAGTGCGCGGAGCGCTGCGGCGAGTTTGTTCAGGTTGCCTTTTTTTTCTGCGGGCATGATGGCCAGTCCGCTGCTGGGCAGTGAATCGACCGGCAGCGCACCGCTGCCAATCTGGCTTTTGCAGGCGGCGATCTCCACTTTCCAGTCATCACCCAGAGCCGCGGCGACGGCAGGCAGCACGCGGGTGGCCTGTGCGGCGATGTCACCGGCACTGCGTGTAAGAAGACGCAGCGCCGGCAGTTCTTCATGCAGGCGTTCCGGATGCAGATAAAGACGCAGCACGGCATCTAGTGCGGTCAGCGTCAGCTTGTCGAGTCGCAGGGCGCGTTTCATCGGATTCTTCGCGATGCGCACCATCAGATCCTTACGGCCGACCAGCAGGCCGGCCTGCGGTCCGCCGAGCAGCTTGTCGCCGCTGAAGGTGACCACATCGGCGCCGTCAGCGATGGTCTCGCGCGGCGTCCGTTCATGCGGCAGGCCGTATTCTTCGAGATTGATCAACGTGCCGCTGCCGAGGTCGACGATGAAGGGCAGATTGTATTCGTGCGCGAGTTTCGCCAGATCACTTTCAGGCACCGTCGCGGTGAAACCCTGCACCACGTAATTGCTGGTGTGGACTTTCATGATCGCTGCGGTGCGCGGCGTGATCGCTTCGGCAAAGTCCTTGAGGTGGGTGCGGTTGGTGGTGCCGACTTCGACCAGTTTTACACCGGCGCGCGACATGATGTCGGGGATGCGGAAGGCACCGCCGATTTCAATCAGTTCGCCGCGTGACACCAGCACTTCATGTTTCAGCGCCAGCGTGTTCAGCGCGAGATAGACGGCGGCGGCATTGTTATTGACGGCAACGGCTTTTTCGCCTCCGGTAAGTTCGGCGAGCCAGCGTTCGACGTGGCTGTCGCGCTCGCCGCGGGCGCCGGTGGCGAGATCGAATTCGAGATTGACCGGACGGGTCATAGCCGCCATCACGGCGGCGGCGGCGCTTTCCGGCATTACCGCGCGGCCAAGATTGGTGTGCAGCACCGTGCCGGTCAGATTGAAGACCGGTTTCAGCGAAGGCGCGGCGGAGCGTTCCAGCGTGACGGCGCAGGATTGAAGAAAGCGGGTTTGATCAAAAGCGCCGGCATCCGGAGCGGCAAGACGTTCGCGCTCGACATCGAGCGCGCGGCGCAGAAAGGCGGTTACGCGCGTGCGGCCGTGAGCCGCAATGAGGACCGCGACTGCTTCGCTGCCGAGCAGTCGATCTACCGAAGGCAACGCGCGACGCGCGGCTGCTGCGGGATTCACCATGGCGAGAGCGCCATGATCTGGAGAAACAGTGGTTTCATTGTTGCGGGTGCGGTCAGGTCAAACGCGGGAGCAGCAGTGTAGCGCAATCGGCGTGAATCATAAAAACGGGGCACTGCGCCGGGCCGTTTTTGCTTTTGCAAGCATTTGATTTATTTGTTTTAGTTGATCGGATTCTGCGGCGGTTGCTGTGCATTTAAAGCGATTCAGTCGAGTTTGATGCCCAGCCGCTTGCCGAGCCCGCTCCAGCGGGTAACTTCCGTTTTGATGGTTTCAGCGAACGCTTCCGGAGTGCCGGCGACCGGGACATTGCCTTGTGATAGCAGTAGCTGCTGAATCGGTGCGCTGCCGACTACACCGGCGATTTCGCGCTGTAGCCGGTCAATGATCGTACGGGGCGTGCGCCCCGGTGCGACATAGCCATACCAGATGGCAGCCTCAAAGCCGGGCACGGTTTCGGCCACGGCCGGCAGATCGGGGAAAGCTTCGAGGCGTTTGGTCCCGCCATGAGCGATCAGGCGCAGCCGGCCGGCTTTCCAGTGGCCCATGGTGGAGAACATATTGCCGAAGGAGAACTGGATTTCGCCACCGACCTGGGCGGCTACGTATTGCGCCACACCTTTGTAGGGAACGTGGGTCATGGTGATTCCGGTTACCGAGGTGAACAGTTCTGTGGCGAGATGCGGCGAGCTACCGGGACCGGAAGAACCGAAATGGAGTTTTCCCGGATTCGCGCGGGCGTAGTCAATGAATTCTTTGGTAGTGAGCGCGGGCACCGATGGCTGGAGCATCAGTCCGAAGGGACTGGAGGTCACCATGGATATTGCCGCGAAGTCCTTGGTGAGGTCATAGGGCAGGCGGGTGGCCAGCGCGGCGTTCACGGCATGCGTGCTGGTGATCATCAGCAGCGTGTAGCCGTCGGGCGCAGATTTGGCCGCGACATCGGTGCCGACCACGCCAGAAGCCGCCGCCCGGTTGTCGATGACCATGGGTTTGCCCAACCGCTCGGAAAGCCGGGGTCCGAGGAGTCGTGCAATGACGTCGCTGCCGCCGCCGGCCGTAAAGGGAACGATGACACGGATCGGTTTATCCGGATAGGATTGGGCGCCTGCAGCGGCGCTGACGACGAGCATACAGGCTGCAGCGGCGCGCCAAATCAGTTTCCCGCGGCTCGAATCGCTTGATCGTTTCATGGCCCCTCCTTCCCGTACGGATTGCGGAATTAAAGTTTCAGCAGTCGCGCTGCGTTGAGGCCAAGGATCAAGCGGCGCTCGTTTGCAGGTGCGTCAATTAGACCTTCCACCACGTCGACGGGATGGGTGTAGCTCATGTCGGCAGGACAGTCGCTGCCCATCATGACGCGATCAGCGCCGACCTGTTCGATCAGGTTGGTGAGGATGTCGCTGTCGTGGGTAATGGTGTCGTAATGGAAGCGGCGCAGATAGGTCGACGGTGCCTGTTTCAGGTGCGTGAGTTCCTTGCGCACCCTGGCCCCGTGATCCCAGCGGCCGATCAGCGCGGGCAAGGCTCCTCCGGCATGGGGCAGCACGACATCCAGTCTCGGAAAACGGTCGAGGACACCGCCGAAAATCAGCGAGGCGGCGGCAATCGCGGTGTCTGTGGGATTGCCGATCAGATTGCGCAGATGATATTTTCGCATGCGCTCGGCGCCTACCGGATTGACCGGATGCAGAAAAACCGGAAGGCCCAGTTCCTCGCAGCAGGCGAAGACCGGCCAGAAATCCGGTTCATCCAGATTGCGGCCCATGATGTGCGTGGCCATGTAAATGCCGCGGATGCCGGGCAGTGTTGCCGCGCGTCTGGCTTCTGCAACGGCGAGTTCCGCGGCCTGCATCGGCAGCGTGGCGAGGCCCAGCAGGCGTTCCGGGTGCTGCAGATGCGCTTCGGCAAGGCCGTCGTTGTAGCTTTGTGCGAGCTTGAGTCCGAAATCCGCAGGCGCCCAGTACACCATCGGTTGGGTCAGGGACAGCACATGTACATCGACACGGGCTTCGTCCATCATCCTGATGCGCATGCCGAGGTCGATATAACTGTCCTGGAAGGTCGCCTTGTACTGGGGCACGCCGAAAGTCACCTGACCCTTGGGATTGCGGCCGATTTCGGCGCCGATACCCGGACCTTCTTTTTCCAGCAGCCGAACCCACTGCTCGGGGTACCAGTGGGCGTGGATGTCTATTTTCGATGACATGAAGTGACTGTTTTCGGAGCAACGTAAGGACGGAAAGGTGAGCGGGAGAACTCAATACAGTTATCAAAAGCGATGCCGCAGTTTAGCGTAAGCGTCTGACTGCATGTTATTCTGACCGCAGAGTCCGCTGGACGGACCCACCAACAACAGTATCCGGAGAAGCAGAATGAAAATGCGCGCGATGATAATGGCTTTGCTGCTGGGCGCCGGTGTGGCGCAGGCTGCGGAAACCGCCTACCCGACACGGCCAATCCGTTTCATCTGTCCTTATGCGCCGGGCGGGGCGGCCGACATCTTCACGCGCACCATCGGTCAGAAACTGACCGATGCGCTGGGCCAGTCTGTGGTAGTGGACAACCGCGCCGGCGCCAATGGCGGCATCGGCACCGAAATTGTTGCGCGTTCGCCGGCCGATGGTTACACGCTGCTGATGGGCAACGCCGGTCCGATGACGGTCAATCCGAATCTGTATCTGAAGCTGGGTTATGACACGGTCAAGGATTTCGCGCCCATTACCCAGGGTACATCGTACATGTATGTGCTGGTGGTACCGCCCGCAGCGCCGGTGAAATCGCTGCCGGATTTCATCAAGCTGCTGCAGTCGAAGCCGGGACAAATGACTTACGGTTCTACGGGAATCGGTGGCGGTAACCATCTCTCAGGCGAACTTTTCGGCCTGATGACCAATACCAAATCGATTCATGTGCCGTACACCGGCAGTTCGCTGGCGCTGGCTGCGCTGCTTGGTGGGCAGATCAGCTATATGTTCGATACGGTGATTACTGCCGTACCGCAGATCCGCAGTGGTAAGCTGCGCGCGATTGGTGTCACCGGCGGCAAGCGGGCTTCGTCGTTGCCGGATGTGCCGACTTTGAATGAGCTCGGACTGAAAGGTTTTCAACTGACGCAGTGGCAGGCCGTTGTCGCACCGGCGGGAACGCCGCGTCCGGTCATTGAGCGGCTCAACCGCGAGGTGGTGAAGGCGCTGAAAATGCCGGATGTCATCGACCGGCTGGCGACGCAGGGCGGCAATGATCTCGTCGGCAACACGCCCGAAGAGTTTGCGCAGGTGATCAAGGATGACTTGGCGCTGTACGCGAAGATCATCAGGGCGGCTGGTATCAAGCCGCAGTAACAGCGATCATTCCAAAAAAACGCCGGCATCAATGATGACGGCGTTTTTTAAGTTATTGATTTAAATAACTATTCCCATAGTCTTTCGGGTAGCGGCAAACCCGCAAGCTGCTCCGGCGTCAAGGGGTGGTCGGGCGTGATGCCGATGCCTTCGAGCACGGCGGCGAGCTGCCGTGCATGCTGTGCGCTGTGCCAGGTTGAACGCTCGTAGAGCATGTAGATCGGCTGCATGCCGAAGAAAGTCTTGATCTTCTGCTGGCAGCTTTTGTCTTCGAGTTTGTTCCACCAGTTTTCCAGCCGCGCAATGATGCCGTCGCCGTAACGTGCGATTTCCTCACCGGTCATGAAGGTGCCATCCTGCGGCGGGATGTTGGCGAGCTGTACCGCGTATTCAACTCCGCCTTCCACCGACTCCAGATAGGCTTCGCCGATGCGGAAGATGTGATGGCACATCAGGCGGATCGAACGGTCGCGGTTGGGGATGACGCGTTCCAGCAGCTTGGCGTCCGGCAGCTGGCGCATCAGGCGCTGAGCCGCGCGCAATACCATGATCCAGCGTTTGATCAGCTCTTCGGGCGGCAGAGGTTTGTGGCCGGTACCCTGGAGGCCGACGAACTCGGCGACATCTTCGAGGTTCTGTCCGAAGACGAACTGATCGCCCTTGGCGACAACGGGAACGTTGCGCACGCCGAACTTGAGCAGGCGTTCACGGCCGGCCGGGTCGTTCAGGACATCAATGGCGATGAAATCGATTTTTTTGCGCGAAAGAAACTCTTTCGCCCGGAGGCAGCTGCTTCACCCTGGTTGGGTAAACAGGATGAACTGTTCGTTGGCGCCCATAGTTGACCTCTCGGCAGACGGTTATAGGGAGGCGTCAGACTACGTTCGTTGGCATTGGGCGTCAAGGATGTCGATGCTATAATCCGCGCGCATTTTCACCGCATTTTTCACATTAATCTGTTTCGCGAAACAATCCATATGATGAAGCTGATCGGGACGGTCACCAGTCCCTATACCCGCAAGGTACGCGTCGTTCTGGTCGAGAAACGCATGGAATGCGAGTTCGTCACCGACTCGCCGAACACGCCCGACAGCGAAGTCATCCGCTACAACCCGCTGGGCAAGATTCCGGTGCTGGTGCTCGACGACGAACATACGATTTTTGATTCACGCGTGATTGTCGAGCATCTCGATAATGCAAGTCCCGGCAACCGGCTGATTCCCGAAGAAAAGCGTCTGCGCATCCAGGTGCGCCGTTGGGAGGCGCTGGCCGACGGCTGCACCGATGCGGCAATCGCGCTGGTCAATGAGAAAAAAAAGCCGGCCGAACAGCAATCGCAGGAGTGGATCGCCCGTCAGCAGGGCAAGGTCGAACGCGCACTGCAGGCAATGGCGGATGATCTCGCGGCCAAGACGTGGTGTGCCGGTGATTTCTTCACGCTCGCGGATATCGCGGTCGGCTGCTGTCTGGGCTGGTTGGAACTGCGCCTGCCCGATCTGCCGTGGCGGCGCAATCATCCGAATCTGGCGCGGCTCGCGGACAAGCTGGCCCAGCGTCCGTCGTTCAAGGACACCGCGGCCTGATCCTTTGATCAGTTGCTGCCGGCGAGAGTTTCCGGCGGACAGGCATCGCCCATCGACAGCGCGGGCTGCGCCGGACGTGCCGACTCGATGATGCCGCCGCCGATGCAGACGCGGCTTTCATAGATCACCACTGACTGACCGGGCGTGACCGCCCACTGGTTCTCGGCAAAATCAACCACGCAACTTCCGGTGGAGGCCTCTTCCAGGGAGCATGCGGCGTCGCGTTGACGATAGCGGGTTTTGGCGCTGTAGACCCATTGCGTGTGCGGCGGATGGCCACTGATCCAGGTGGCATTGACGGCAGTCAGTTGGTCCGACAGCAGCAAGCCATGATCGTGGCCCTGCACGACAACCAGCCGGTTGTTCGCCATGTCTTTCTGCGCAACATACCAGGCATCACCGTCGCCGTCGCGGGTGCCGCCGATACCAAGACCCTGGCGCTGGCCCAGCGTGTAGAAAGTCAGTCCCATATGCCGACCGATGCGCCGGCCTTCCGGCGTTACGATGTCGCCCGGGTTGGAAGGCAGGTAGCGGTTGAGAAACTCGCGGAACGGCCGCTCACCGATAAAGCAGATCCCGGTGGAATCCTTTTTGTCGTGGTTGGGCAGACCTTCGCGGCGTGCGATGTCACGCACGTCGCGTTTGTAGATGTCGCCCAGAGGGAAAACGGTTTTAGCAAGTTGCTGCTGATTGAGACGGTAGAGGAAATAACTCTGGTCCTTGCTGCCGTCCTCGGCTTTGAGCAGTTGGTGCAGGCCGTCAACTTCGCGCACCTGAGCATAGTGACCTGTGGCAATGCGGTCGGCGCCGAGATTCATCGCATGGTCGAGGAAGGCCTTGAACTTGATCTCGGCGTTGCACAGCACGTCCGGATTGGGCGTGCGTCCGGCCTGGTATTCACTGAGGAATTCACTGAACACGCGATCCTTGTATTCGGCGCTGAAATTGACCGCCTCGATGTCGATGCCGATGCGGTCGGCGACGGCAACGGCGTCGATCAGATCCTGACGCGTGGTGCAGTGTTCGTCGGTATCGTCATCTTCCCAGTTCTTCATGAACAGGCCGATGACTTCGTGGCCCTGCTGTTTCAGCAGCAGCGCGGCGACGGACGAGTCGACACCGCCTGACATGCCGACGACGATTTTCTGTTTGCGGGACATGTCGGATTTCAGTGGTGGTGATGCAGCAGTTGCAGGGGATGGCGCTGGCCGCTGATATAGTCATCTATGCATTGCATCAGCAGCGGACTGCGGTGGCGGTCACGGCGGGCGCGGATTTCTTCGGCCGGCATCCACAGCGCACGCAGTATGCCGGTATCTAGTGCGCGTCCGGGTTGCGGTTCGGACAGCGTGCCGGTGAAGGCAAAGCGCAGATAGGTCACTTCACTGGAGGGTTGGCGGTACTGGTAGATGCCGAGCAGGGCTTCCGGCCGGAAGTCACAGGCGGATTCTTCCAGTGTTTCCCGGACTACGGCTTCGATCAGTGATTCCCCGTCCTCTAGGTGGCCGGCCGGCTGGTTATAACGGATGCCGTCTTCTGTCTGTTCTTCCACCAGAAGAAATGCGCCATCCCGCTCAATGACGGCGGCGACGGTGACGTTTGGTTTCCATTGGCGTTCAGGGCTGGACATCCCGCTATTTTATCGCTGCGCGCGGATTCGCGGCTTTTCGCCGGTTCCGCGCGGGTAGCGGGCGTAAAAAAAGCAGGGCAGTAGCCCTGCTTTTCAAGTCGACGGAAGGCTTACTTCTTGTCGGCTTTCTTTTCTTTTTTCTCGGTCTTTTTCTCGTCTTTTTTCTCGGTCTTTTTCTCGTCTTTTTTCTCTGCCGAGTAGGCGGGTGCGACAGCAACGGCGCCGAACATTGCGGCAATAGCGATTGCGAGCAGCTTTTTCATATTTCCTCCCTTGGTTAAATTTCTGCATCCGGGCCGGATTCCGGCCGGCGGCTCAAACGAGCCGCGCTACATTAACCCACGCATTTATAAATGACAACTGGGGGGGGCTGGGGGGGGGGGCTCAAGACGAAAAAAAGGCAGGGCCGAAGCCCTGCCTTTTTGAGAAATCCGACGGATTACTTCTTGTCGGCCTTTTTCTCTTCTTTTTTCTCAGCCTTAGGGGCGTCTTTTTTCTCTTCTTTTTTCTCAGCCTTGGGGGCGTCTTTTTTCTCTTCTTTTTTCGGCGCGTCAGCGGCGAAAGCAACAGTCGAGAACACAGCGGCGATAATAGCGGCGAGCAGTTTGTTCATAATTTCCTCAATAAATTAAGTGGTTGATCAACCTGGCTTTTCAGCCTTGACCGAAAGAACGGTCGAGCCAATAACGGACGAGTTAAGACTTGGTTGACAGGCCAAACGTAAATTTCAGGCAAGAAAAGGCAGGACTGCCTCTTCGAGAAATCTGACGATTACTTCTTGTCGGCCTTTTTCTCTTCTTTCTTCTCAACTTTGGGAGCGTCTTTTTCACTTCCTTTTTCGTCGCGTCAGCGGCGAAAGTAGCGGTCTAGAACGCAGCGGCGATGATGGCAGCAAACAGTTTGTTCATGATTTCCTCATTGGATGGTTGATCAACCGGGCCTATTTTGACCTTTGACCGAAAGCCGGTCATAGCCAATAACGCGGGTCTGGTGGGTTATTTGACAGTTTCGCGTAATATTCACAATATGGACTTTTTGATTGTCGACGCACCATATTCGGGCAAAACGGCGTGGATTCCGCTCAACCGTTATTTTTAATTGACGATTTTGTGGATTCCAGGAAAATTTCACGCCACTGGCCGATTGCCAATCCCTCAATGGTCCAAGGGCCGATAGCCTGACGGATCAGGCGCAAGGTTGGAAAACCTGCGGCTGCCGTCATGCGTCTGACTTGGCGATTACGGCCTTCCCGCAAAACCAGTCTGAGCCAGGTCGTCGGAATATGCCGGCGGATGCGAACGGGCGGATCGCGCGGCCACAACCAGTCGGGCGGCGGGCACAGGCTGACCTCGGCCGGACGCGCTTTGTAGTCCGGCAGTTGAATGCCGGCCCGTAACGGCGCCAATGCGGCATCGTCCGGCGCGCCTTCGACTGCAACAAAATAGGTTTTTGGCATTTTGTGGCGGGGATCGGTGATGCGGTGCTGCAGATTGCCGTCGTCGGTCAGAAGGACCAACCCTTCACTGTCGGTATCGAGACGGCCTGCCGGATAGACGCCGGTAACCGGAACAAAATCTTTCAGCGTCCGGTGGTCTCCAGAAGGACTGAACTGGCAGATGACGCCATAGGGTTTGTTGAGCAGCAGAAGTCTCGGCATCACCGGATTGTACGAACAAATGCCACCGCAGGTGCGATGGCCTATAAGGAACAGTCTGTGATTGCGGTTTCAGGCGGTGGCGCGGCTTTCCAGTTACCGGGTCAGTCATTCGTAACCCGGCAAGGTCAGGAACTCGACGTAGTCATCGCTGGTGGTGATTTCATTGAACAGTTTTGCGGCTTCTTCGTAACGGCCCGCGCTCCAGGCTTCTTCGTCCAGTTCGCGACGCACTCTTGCGAGTTCCTCAGGCAGCATTTTTGCGGAACATGTCTTTGGTGACTTTGCTGCCGTCATCCAGAACGCCTGTGGGGCTGCGCATCCATTGCCAGATCTGCGAGCGCGAAATTTCGGCTGTGGCGGTATCTTCCATCAGGTTGTAAACCGGCACACAGCCGTTGCCGGCGAGCTAGGCGCCGACGCTGATGTTGTTGCGCAGTCCGGCCTCGGTGATCGGCGCTTCCGGTTTGAAATCGAGAAGATCTTTTGCGGTGACCAGCAAGTCGGGGCGCTGGCGGGAAACCTGATTGGGGTCCGGCATATGCCGGTCGAAAATTTCTTTTGTGATGACAACCAGTCCGGGGTGCGCGACCCACGTGCAGTCGCAGCCGTCGGTCGCTTCACGCCCTTCGTCGGCGCGCACTTTAGCGGTTGCGGCGTCATTGGCGGCGGGGTCGTTCTTGATCGGAATCTGTGCTGCCATGCCACCCACCGCGAACGCCTTGCGGCGATGGCAGGTTTTGACCAGCAGCAGCGCACAGGCGCGCATGAACGGTGCGGTCATCGTGACCTGACTACGGCCGGCCAGGCAGAAGTCCTTGTTGGAGCGGAACATCTTGATGCAGCTGAAGTTGTAATCCCAGCTGCCGATATTGAGGTCGACGCAGTGATCGCGAAGCTCGTAGAGGATTTCATTCATCTCGAATGACACGAGCACGGTTTCAATCAGCACCGTGGCCTTGATCGTGCCAAGCGGCAGGCAATTTTGCATTGCAAAATAAAGAGTTGAATCTGCGGCGCGCCGGAAACTTGATGGACGCCGATGTCATGCCGGACCAATAAAAAAACGCCCGCGGTTGCGGGCGTTTTTAAGATCGCTGACCGGGGTCAGCTTTGAGACCGGATTACTTGCTGCCCCAGGGCTTGATCGCGGCCTTGAGCTGGTTGTAACCGTCGAGGTAGCGCGGACGTTTCGGGCTGTAGATCTTGTCGAAGATCGCCAGCTGGTCATCCAGCCATTTCGCCAGTTCGGCATTGCCCGGATTCGCGGCCTTGTAGGCTTCGTTGATCAGCACGAAGTGAATGCGCGGATCATAGGGGTCTTTAGTGCCGCCGACGGTCTCGTCGCCGTTGAGCAGTCGCTGCAGCATGGCATCAGCCGAGCCGAGGGTCTGTTCGTAGATCGGCGCGCCTTCCATGCGATACATGACGCTGGTCATGTCCTTGCCATTGGTCATCGTGAAGCCCATGTCCTTCCACACGTCGCCCATTTTCTTGCCGGTCTTCGCGTAGTCGAGAATCATCTGGCCCCACTTGCGCAGCACATCCGGCGCATCGGCCATCAGGTCGGTCAGGCGGTCGCCGTCAAGGTCGGTCGAATAAACGATACACTCGCGCTGCTCGATCATGTCGTGCAGCAGCAGGCCGAAGTTGGTGTCGGAGATGTGTTCGTAGATATCGCCGCCCCAGTTTTCCATGCCCGCCTTGAAGTCCTTCGGCAGCAGAGCAACGATGGCGTCGACGTTTTCCTTGTGTTCCTGATAGGCGTCAACCGCATACTGGCGCTTCAACTTGAACTTGGTGCCCTGCAGAATCCAGCGGAACAGGCCGGCGTTGACGGCGTCTTCCTTGGCCTGGGTCGGCTTGGTAGCGACACGGCCGATGCAGCCGCGCTCATTGACCAGTTGCAGGAACAGGCGCGCGGCATAAGCCATGCGCACGCCAGGGGTATTCATTTCGGAGTGGATGTTGCCGGTGGCTTTTTCGACCACGAACTTCTTGTTGTCCTGCGAATACGGCAGGCCGGGCATGAAGCGCACGTTGGTGATCGAGCCGTAGGGACGGACGTTGCAATAGACGCCGGCGGCAGTGCGCAGCGGTGCATTGGCCGATTTACCGGCGACAACGACTTTCTTGCCACCGTCGTTGACCATGAAGTCACCTGCGGTGGACCACTTCAGGCAGGTGTAGTCCATCTTGCCGAACCACTCGAGCGATTTCAGTTTGGTGTCGTGGCGGAACTGGGCCATCATCGGAACGCCGAGGAAGGGCAGGCCGAGCACATCGAGTGCCATGATGGTGCCGTTCAGCGCGAAGGTGTCGGTCAGGGCGTGGGCGACCGGTTTGACGTTACCGGCGAAATTGCCGCCTTCCCAGATGATGGCATCACTGATGCCGCGCGGCTGGGTTTTGGAGCGCTTGAAAACGCCGTCCAGATATTTGAAAAGATCGCCGTTTGCTTCTTCCTGCGCGATTTTCAGCAGGTCCAGTTTTCCGCTCATTTCTCTAAGTCTCCGTTCGAATTGGGTCATACAAGTGATCGGCGCGTAGTCGCGATCGAGGGGCGCCCCGGTGCAGCTTTTCCGGAAGCCATGACCACCGTGCCTTTGAAAGATTGCCTGCTGGTCAGGGGGCGAATTATCGCATTATTTCCCCTGGACGGCATGGTCTGCCGCGGGTCCGGCGGGGCGGGATGGCCGGGAAAAGGCAGAAAAAAACCCGCAGGCGAAGCTGCGGGCTTTGTCTCTTGCAGGGCAGTGGGCGGAACTGCAACCCGCTGCTAAATCACAGCTTCAGGCTGCTTGGATGTTAGAGGCTTGCTTGCCCTTCGGACCCTGGGTGACCTCGAACGACACTTTTTGGCCTTCTTTGAGTGTCTTGAAGCCATTCATCTGGATCGCGGAGAAGTGGGCGAAAAGATCTTCGCTGCCGTCGTCCGGAGTGATGAACCCGTAGCCTTTGGAGTCATTGAACCATTTCACAGTACCAGTTGCCATATGCCTGCCTTGATTAGAAAAGCGGATGGGCTCCGCGATTTGTTCGAGTTCCAAGGAAAGCACCGGCCAAACTGGTCTTGCGCTGTAACCTGAACCCCAACACCCGACTGCTTTCTAGGGTATTTGCCGGCGAAAGTCAAGTGCGGGCCAAAACGCCGGGAAAAGCCCTTCGCAGAGCCGGAAATGCCGCGCTTTTCGCCACTTGAAAAAATCCTGATTCCAGACACAATAGGTCCGGAGCTGGATTTGAATTTGAACAGAGCAACCCCCACTTACAGCAGATGGCGATCAGGCAGCGTGAAGACACCGTCCTCGAGGCGAAGCGCAGCAAAACCAAGCCACCACCGATGTTCAAGGTGCTGCTGCTCAATGACGACTACACGCCGATGGATTTTGTGGTCGCCGTCCTCCAGAGGTTTTTCGGCTTGAGCCGGGAACGCGCAACACAGGTTATGCTCAAGGTTCACCGCGATGGCATGGGGATCTGCGGTGTTTTCCCCCGGGATGTTGCAGCCACCAAAGTCGAGCAGGTAAAGTCGTACGCCAAGCAGCACCAACACCCGTTACAGTGCGTAATGGAAGAAAATTGATTATCAACAGGCCATGATCGGAAACTTATGATCGCCCAGGAACTTGAAGTCAGCTTGCACATGGCCTTTATGGAGGCCCGCCAGAAGCGCCACGAATTCATCACCGTGGAGCATCTGCTGCTCGCGCTGCTCGACAACCCGTCAGCGTCCGAGGTGCTGCGCGCCTGCGCCGCCAACGTCGATGAACTGCGCAAGTTGCTCGCGGACTTTGTGACCGAGCATACGCCGATCCTTGCCGGGGAAGAGGTGGATACCCAGCCGACACTCGGTTTCCAGCGGGTGATCCAGCGTGCGATCCTCCACGTACAATCTTCGGGCAAGAAAGAAGTCACCGGCGCCAATGTGCTCGTCGCGATTTTCGGCGAGAAGGATTCACACGCGGTTTATTTCCTGCACCAGAAGGGTGTGACCCGCCTGGATGTCGTGAACTTCATTTCCCATGGCATCAGCAAAGTGCCGCAGGCGCAGCAGCCGAAGCCGGAAGGTGAAGCTGCCGAAGCCGAGCAGGAAACCCAATCGGGCGGCGCGCTGGAGTCCTATACCCAAAACCTGAACGCTGCTGCCACCGCAGGCAAGATTGACCCGCTGATCGGCCGTGACCACGAGCTCGAGCGTGTGATCCAGATTCTTTGCCGCCGGCGCAAGAACAATCCGCTGCTGGTCGGTGAGGCCGGTGTCGGCAAGACCGCCATCGCCGAAGGCCTGGCACGGCGCGTGGTCGAAGGCGATGTGCCGGACATTCTGAAAAAAGCCACGGTCTATGCGCTGGATATGGGCGCGCTGCTGGCCGGTACCAAATACCGCGGTGATTTCGAGCAGCGGCTGAAGGCGGTGCTCAAGCAGCTCAATGAAAATCCGCATGCGATTCTGTTCATCGACGAAATCCACACACTGATCGGCGCGGGCGCTGCATCGGGCGGCACGCTGGATGCATCGAATCTGCTGAAGCCGGCGCTGTCCAGCGGCCAGCTCAAGTGCATCGGCGCGACGACTTACAACGAATATCGTGGCGTATTCGAAAAAGATCATGCGTTGTCACGGCGCTTCCAGAAAATCGACGTCAACGAGCCGTCGGTGGCGGAAACCATCGCCATCCTCAAGGGGCTCAAGTCGCGCTTCGAGGAGCATCACGGCGTTAAATACCAGCCGGCTGCACTGAGCGCAGCGGCGGAACTCTCGGCGCGCTTCATCAATGACCGCCATCTGCCGGACAAGGCTATCGATGTTATTGATGAGGCCGGCGCGGCGCAGAAGATCCTGCCGAAGTCGAAACAGAAGCGGGTCATCGGCAAGCACGAGATCGAGGAAATCATCGCCAAGATCACGCGCATCCCGGCGCAGACGGTTTCGGTGGACGACCGCAATGCGCTGCGGACGCTGGATCGCGACCTGAAGGCTGTAGTGTTCGGTCAGGACAAGGCGATCGAAGCGCTGACCGCAGCGATCCGCATGGCGCGCAGCGGTCTGGGCAACCCGGCCAAACCGATCGGCAGTTTCCTGTTCAGCGGCCCCACCGGCGTCGGCAAGACCGAAGTCGCGCGCCAGCTCGCCTATGTGATGGGCGTCGAGTTGCTGCGCTTCGACATGTCCGAATACATGGAGCGTCATGCCGTATCGCGGCTGATCGGCGCGCCGCCCGGATACATCGGCTTTGATCAGGGCGGGCTGCTGACCGAAGCGATCACCAAGAATCCGTACTCGGTGCTGCTGCTCGACGAAATCGAGAAGGCGCATCCGGATATTTTCAACATCCTGCTGCAGGTGATGGATCACGGCACGCTCACCGACAACAACGGCCGCAAGGCGGATTTCCGTAACGTGGTGATCATCATGACCACCAACGCCGGCGCCGCCGAGCTGTCGAAGACCTCTATGGGCTTTACCGCCAGCCGCCAGTCGGGCGACGAGATGGGTGAGATCAAGCGCATGTTCACGCCGGAGTTCCGCAACCGCCTCGACGGCATCATTTCCTTCCAGTCTCTGGACCGCGCGATCATCCTGCGTGTGGTCGACAAGTTCCTGATGCAGCTGGAAGAGCAGCTGCACGAGAAGAAAGTCGACATCAATTTCACGCAGGCGTTACGCGACTATCTGGCCGAGAAGGGTTTCGATCCGCAGATGGGCGCAAGACCCATGTCGCGCCTGATCCAGGACACCATCCGCAGTGCGCTGGCCGACGAACTGCTTTTCGGCCGTCTGGCCAACGGCGGCAAGGTCACTGTCGATATCGACGGCGCGGGCAAGGTGCGGCTGGAGTTTGCAGAGGAGCCGGTCAGCGTCGCCTGACCCCGGGTATACCCCGTCTTGACAGGCGGGGTATTTGTCAGGACACTGACCCATAAAAAAAATTGATGGCTGTCGAAAGGCAGCCATCTTTTTGCAGCGATCAAATGCTCACTGATCGATCGTTAATCCTGCATTTTTATGGAGTGTGAACCATGATGAGAACGACGACGCTTGTTGCCGTCGGTCTGGCCGGGTCTCTGTTGGCCCATGCCGCGACCGCCGCCGATCCCACCTACGCCCGCAGCCTCTCAGCCACCTGTTTTACCTGTCACGGCACCGATGGCCGCAGTGTTGACGGCGTGCCGCCGAGCCTGGCCGGCCAGAACCGCGATTACCTGCTCAAACAGTTGCAGGAATTCCGCGACGGCAAACGTCCTGCGACCATCATGCATCAGCATGCCAAGGGTTATACCGACGAGCAGCTGGCGCTGATCGCCGGTTATTTTGCATCAGTGACGCCGGGCCGCGCAGCCGCTGCGCCGGCGGTGCGCTAGGAGAACGCCATGACAATTTCCAGACGCGAATTCATGAAGTGGGCTTCGGCCGGCGCCGGTGTGGCAACGCTCGCCGGATGTGCAACAGGCGGCAGCGGCAGCGCTGGACGCGTGGTGGTCGTCGGCGGCGGTTATGGCGGTGCCACGGCGGCAAAATTCGTCAAGATGTGGGGGCCGGACATCGACGTCACGCTGATCGAGACCAATGATTATTTTGTGTCCTGCCCGATCAGCAATCTGGTCATCGGCGGTAACGCGCAGATGAATCAGATCACCTTCAGCTACGATGGTCTGCGCAACCGTGGCATCCGCGTGATCAAGGACACTGCCATTGCGCTGGACGGCGTGAACAAGCAGGTCACGCTGGCCAGCGGCGGCTCTGTGCCCTATGACCGGGTCATTGTGTCGCCCGGTGTCGATTTTCTGTTTGATCAGATTCCTTCACTGAATACCCTCGACGCACAAAGCCGCATCCTGCACGCCTGGAAGGCGGGCCCGCAGACGGTGGCGCTGCGCAAGCAGTTGGAGTCGATGCGCGACGGCGGCGTTTATGCGCTGCAGATTCCGATGGCGCCGTATCGCTGCCCGCCCGGACCTTATGAGCGCGTTTGTCAGGTCGCCGATTATTTCAAAAAGGCCAAACCGAAATCCAAGATTCTCGTCCTCGACTCAAACCCTGATCTGGTATCGAAGAAGGGTCTGTTCCTTGCTGCCTGGAACGGTCTCTACAAGGGCATGATCGAGTACCGGCCGAACAGCGAGATTGCTGATGTCGATATCAAAGGCATGACGATCAAGCTGCAGTTTGATAATGTGAAGGCCGACGTGATCAACGTCGTGCCGGCGCAGCGCGCGGCCGATTTTGCGGTAAGAAGCGGCTTGATTACCGCCAACAATCGCTGGTGCGGCGTTGACTGGACTACCTGTGAATCGACAGCGGTCAAAGGAGTGCATGTGCTTGGCGATTCCACGCTCTCCGCGCCGGCAATGCCGAAATCCGGCAGCATGGCCAATCAACATGCCAAAGTCTGCGCTGCCGCCGTGGTGGCGTTGATCAAGGGACATCCGGTCAACACCGACACAATGATGATGAATACCTGCTACAGCTTTGTCAGCGGCGACAGTGCGATGCATGTCGCTTCGGTGCACCGTTATGATCCGGCGCAGAAAACGCTGTCACCGGTCAAAGGTTCCGGTGGCGTATCGAACGAAGCAAGCACGGCTGAAGGCGCATACGCCTGGGGTTGGGCGCGCAACATCTGGGCTGAAGCGCTGGCCTGATCGGCCAAGCGGTTGCATCCATGAACACGGGGCGCCATGCGCCCCGTGTTCTTTTGTGTTTCTGCCTGCGCTTGTCAGTGGCGTTCAGGAATTGCCGGTAGCGACCGGCCGGCGACGATCACTGACCCATTCGCTCCACGAGCCGGGATAGAGCCTCGATCCATCCAGTCCGGCGATTTCCATGGCCAGCAGGTTGTGGCAGGCGGTCACACCGGAACCGCACTGGTGGATGACGGCTTCGGGGCCGTAGCCGTTGAGCATGCCGGCGAATTCCTGCTTCAGCGTTGCTGCCGGTTTGAAACAGCCGTCTTCAGCCAGATTGAGTTTGAAAAAACGGTTGATGGCGCCGGGGATATGTCCTGCGACCGGATCCAGCGTTTCGTTTTCACCGCGATAACGGTCTGGCGAGCGGGCATCCAGCACCTGCGCCCGGCGCGACTGCAGGTTTGCTGTGACCGCTGCGCTGTCGACGGTCAGTTGTGTTTGCACCCGGTTGCTGTAAGTCGCCGCTTCCACCACCGGTTGGGCAACGGTGTGCGGCAGTCCGGCACGCTGCCAGGCGCCCCAGCCGCCGTCGAGCACGGCGACGCGTTCATGTCCGACCCAGCGCAGCATCCACCACAGACGCGCGGCAAACGCGCCGCCGCTGTCGTCGTAGGAGACGACCTGTTTGCTGTTGTCGATTCCCAGCGCGCCGAGGCGCAGGCTGAAAGTGGACGGGTGTGGCAAAGGATGCCTGCCGGTCAGACCGGTTCTCGGTCCCGACAGATCGGAGTCGACATGCAGAAATCGTGCGCCCGGTATATGCCCGTTGCGGTAGGCGCGGTAACCGGCGCTGTAGTCGGCAAGGTCATGGCGGCAGTCGCAGATGATCCATTCCGGATCGTTCAGATGCGCTGCGGTTTCTTCGGCGCTGACGAGCGTCTTGTAGGCCATTGCGGCAATCCGGTGGTTAACTGGAGCGGCAAAGGTAGCAAACGCCGAACGAAAATCAAGCGCCGCAAAAAATCACGGCAGCCGCAGCTGCCGTGATGGTCTTGCAAATACCTGTTTTTAAATGCAAATTATTTGGCGAGCTGGGGCCCGATTTTGCGGCGCAGGAATTCATGGAAATGCACCATGCCGTCTTCCAGCGGTGACTGATAGGGCCCCACTTCACTGCGGCCCTGTCGCCACAGGGCGCGACGGCCCTCGGTCATGCGCGCGATGATCTCGGCATCTTCAACCGCGGTCTCGCGGTAGGCGGCCTGTTCTGCTTCAACGAATTCGCGTTCGAACAGCGCGATGTCTTCCGGGTAATAGAACTCGACGACGTTGCTGCAGGCTTCGGGGCCGCGCGGCACGATGGTGCTGACCACCAGCACATGCGGATACCACTCGACCATGATGTTCGGGAAATAGGTCAGCCAGATCGCGCCGTGGGCCGGCGCCTTGCCTTCGCCGTAACGCATGACCTGATCGTGCCAGCGCTGGTAGACAGGGCTGCCCGGACGTGCCAGCTGGTTGGCGATGCCGCAGGTCTGCACGCTGTACCAGTCGCCGAATTCCCAACGCAGATCATTGACGTTGACGAAGTGGCCGAGGCCCGGATGGAAGGGCTCGACGTGATAGTCCTCTAGGTAAACCTCGATGAAGGTTTTCCAGTTACAGGAGTATTCGTCGATCTCCACGCGGTCGAGCATGTAACCGGAGAAATCCAGATTCTTCATCACGCCGAGTTTCGCCAGATCGCGCGCAATGTCGCGGCGGCCAGCAAACAGCAGACCGTTCCAGTTGGTCAGCGGCGTGCGCGCGAGATCGAGGCAGGGGCTGTCAGGGAAATGCGGCGCGCCGAGCAGTTTGCCATCAAGACCGTAGGTCCAGCGGTGCAGCGGGCAGATGATGTTCTGCGTGTTGCCGCGATCCTTCAGTAGGATCGCCTGACGGTGGCGGCAGATGTTCGAGATGAGGTCGATGCCGCCGGCATTGCGTACGAGTGCCTGTGCGTTATCGAGCCAGGCCAGCGCGTGATAGTCCCCGCTGTTAGGCACCATCAGTTCATGACCGACATAACCCGGGCCGTTATCGAACAGCAGGCGTTTTTCGACCTCGTAAATATGCGGGTCGAAATACCACTGTACAGGGAGTTGGGTGGAGGTTTTGCCGAACGCGGAAACGCTGGAGAGATCGGACATGCAGCGGGTGCGAAAGTTACGGGTTAGTCAGCCGTCGATTATGTTTCAAGGGCCTGATTCTTAAAGTTTTTTAGCGCAGATTCAGCGGCAAAAAATGAGGGGCTATTCTTCCCCAGCCCCCCCCAAAAGGCAACAACAATTTCCTCAGGGTTTGGCAGCAGCAGGCGCGGATTTATCAATAAGTGAATGTTTATTAAAGGAAATGTCACCAAAAAAGGCTGTTGCAAAAGTGCCTGTGTTGTCGGTGTCGGAGGCCACGGCGATGGCGCTGACGGGCGGTGCGTCTTCGCCGAATGCCGCGCGAAAATCCCGCGCGATATTGCGTTCCACATCCACCCACTGCCGGATGCGTGCGGGGCCGGATTCCACCACGATCACTTTGACCCGGTCGGTATAGGCGCTGGACGCGATGGTGCCTGCGGGCGTGTTACCGTCCCAGACATAACACAGCGTGGCTGCTGGCAGGTCCGGATCGAACAAGGCGCGCGCCACACGCAGTTTGTTGCGTTCGAAGAAGGGCAGCTTTTCCAGCGGGTAATCAAACATGACATAAACCCTCGCCGGGAAATCATCACGGTCTTTCCTGTGCAGATCCGCAGTCTCGATAAGATTGCTGATTTTCCAGCGCCAGCGCAGCCAGGACAGATCCGCGGGAGCCACACGCAGCTTGCGTGACAGTCCTGATGCGCCGGACTCGGAGTCCGCACGCAGCACCGTCGTACCGCCGTCTTCAACGAGGGTGTAGCGGGTATGTACCTTGATGTTGGACGCGGTGAGCGGTGTCCAGCCGGCAGGCGGCGTGTTGCCCGGTGGCAGCGAGGAAAACGCGGCTGCGACGAGTTGATCATCGACAGCGAAAACTTCTGAGGTGCTGAGCAGCGCGGCCAGCACGAGCAGCTTGAGCCGGTAATCAGGCCGGCGGTTTTTCATGACGTTCATCGATGAGTCCGGATCGCTGCAGGCGCTGCCAGTCTTCGGGGCGGTCCACATCCCACAGTGTTTCCAGTTCCTGCCAGCGCAACCCGCAGTCTTGCAGTCGTTCGCGGGTTTGCGCCATCACCTGATCGCTGCTCCAGGCAATGCCGGCGAACAGTTGTGGCTCGTTGCGCGTGAGACCGATCAGCGTGTATCCGCCGTCCTCTGCCGGACTGATGACCGCGTCATGGCCGGCGCGTAGCGCCGCGGCCGCATCATGAAGATGCCTGACAGTCAGAGCCGGGCAGTCGGTGCCGATGCAAATCGCGTATTTCGTCTGTGCCAGTGATTGCGCAAAGGCCTGCGCCATGCGTGCGCCGATATCGTCGCCGCTTTGCACATGCAACGTCGCGCCGGCATCGCCAGCTGCCGTAACCAGCGCCGGGTGTCCTGCATCAGGCGTGCACCACAGATCCAGTTTCGCTGGCGCCGCTGCCCGTGCGGTGGCCAGTGCATGGCGGAGCAAACATCCCTGCAGTTCTGCGGCACCATCTGCGCCGAGCAGCGGAATTAACCGTGTTTTTGCCGTGCCGGGGACCGGCGCCTTGGCGAACACGAGTATTGCGAGATCAGGATTTGTTCCGGACATATTGCTGTGCCAGGCGGTCGGGAGCGGCGCCGAGGAAATACGCTAGACGCAGCCACCACATCAACAGGATCGTGCGCCACACACCGTGTTTTTCCCAGCGACGGCCTGAGGTCGTCATGCGGTGTGCGATGCACAGCGGTGCGCCGTAACGCTTCAACTGCCGCGTGAGTGCGATGTCTTCCATCAGTGCGATTTCGGGAAAGCGTCCCGCAGCTTCGAACAGCGAGCGGGTCATGAACAGGCCCTGGTCGCCGGTGGCTATGCCGGTCAGACGCGAGCGCCAGTTCATCATCTGCGCGATCACGCGCAGCATCGGATGCGTGCCGGCGATCGATACGTCAAAGCGCCCCCAACTGCGCCGGCTGCCGGACAGGCCGCCGATGATCAGGCCGTCAGCGCCTTCAGGCAGACCGGAGTCGGCATGCAGGAAACAGAGGATTTCCCCTCGGGCGGCGGCGGCGCCGGCGTTCAGCTGCAGTGCGCGTCCGCGTGGTGAAGAAATGACCTTGTCGGCGCGTTCTGCGGCGAGAGTGGCCGTGTTGTCGCTGCTGCCGCCGTCCACCACAATGACCTCGACACCGCGCCGGCGCAGCGGCTGCAGTCTGTCCAGCGTGGCTGTGATGTATTCCGCCTCATCGAGCGCGGGGATGATGATGGACAGGGACAATGCGTTGCCGGAAGTCGGGATTATTTTTTGGCGTCGTTCAACGTCCAATCATAATCCAGATGCCGGATTGCAGCTTTGCGTTCAGTGATCGCCTGCTGCTGCGCAGGATTATCCGCGAGCAGTGCCGTGTATCTGGCGAAAAACTGTTCACGCGACTGCATTGGCGTACCTTTGGCGTCGAGGCCGCGGTAGCCGCTGCTCCAGTCAGTGGCAAACCACTTGAATATCTCGGATACTTCCAGCGCATTGTCCTGCGCGTTGTAACGGTTGCGGCTGCGGTCCGAAAGAAAACGTTTGGTCTGTTCTTCCAGTTGAACGTCCAGACGCGCTGCGACATAAGCCTCTTCGCGCAGCATCGGACATCCGGTGGAAGCGCAGTTCACCGCGAAATGCACGCGCGGCTCATCATAGGCGCCCGGTTTACGCAGCGTTTCATGTTCGATCATGTCCAGCGAGAATTCGCGGCCGAGCAGGCTGAAGAATTTATCCTTGAACGGATTGCCGAAGATTTTCCCGAAATCCCAGATCGATTTGATGCCGGGATAACGGCTAAGGATTTTTTCGACGGTAAACGCGTTATAGGCATTGATCAGGAAGGCCATCTGCTGGGCCTTGCTCCAGGCGCTGAATTCGGCAGGGGTCACTTTGGATAGCGTGCCAAGGTAGGCCTTCAGTTCATTGCGGTCCTGGA
Organism: Burkholderiales bacterium; assembly: GCA_030833315.1. Classification (GTDB taxonomy): domain Bacteria; phylum Pseudomonadota; class Gammaproteobacteria; order Burkholderiales; family SG8-41. Next base: position 16,669 of record JAURHM010000003.1, on the reverse strand, counting down.
TGAAGCCGCTGTAACGCACTTGCGAGGCTTTGCCGTTGTCGATCAGTACGACGTGTTTTTTGAGCAGGGCGGACCAGGCTTTGTGGTCGTGATCAAAGGATTGGGCGTTGGCTGTCAGCGGCAGCAGGGCCAGGAGCAGGATGGAGAGGAGTTTGTTCATGGAGCTCATTTAACGGTGCGGCTTGTGATGTTTTTGTGGTCAATTTCCGGCGCAGGATTTTGACCGCGCCGGGGCAAAACCTCCCGCAGAAATCAGCCGCGCCGCCAGGCATGAAACTTCTCCACCCGCTCCAGCAATCCCTTGGGTGCGTGATTGCGTTTCCAGTTCCCGGCGACATATTTGTTGGCCTCGGCCAGCGTCGGGTAAATGTGGATGGTGCCGAGGATTTTGTTGAGGCCGATGCCGTGTTTCATCGCGCTGACAAATTCGGTGATCAGGTCGCCGGCGTGTTCACCGGCGATGGTGGCGCCGAGGATTTTGTCTTTGCCGGGGACGGTCAGTACCTTGACCAGACCGTGCGCGTTGCCGTCGGCGATGGCGCGGTCGAGGTCATCGATCCCGTAGGTGGTTATTTCGTAAGGGATTTTCTTTTCCTTCGCCTCGGTTTCGTTGAGGCCGACGCGGGCGACTTCGGGGTCGGTGAAGGTGGCCCAGGGGATCACCGAGAAGTCGGCGCGGAATTTTTTGTAGCCGCTGAACAGGCCGTTGACGGCCGCGTACCAGGCCGTGTGTGCCGCCGTATGCGTAAACTGGTACGGACCCGCTACGTCGCCGCAGGCGAGGATGTTGGGATACTTTGTCTGCATGAACTCGTTGACTTCGACGGTTCGCGTCTTGGTCGCCGGTATGCCGAGTTCTTCCAGGCCATAGCCGGTGGTGTTGGCGACGCGGCCGACGGCGCAGAGCAGGGTGTCGAATTCGATGCGAACCGTGGTGCCGCCGTGGTCGCAATAAAGCACCTTCTCGCCATTCTCATTGGCGAAGCGCTGTGCCTTGTGGCCCACCAGTACGTTGACGGCTTCGGCGCGGAACTTCTGCATTACCAGATCGGAAATTTCCGGATCTTCGCGCACCATCAATCGCGGCAGCATTTCGACCTGCGTTACCTTTGATCCGAGCCGGGCAAAACACTGCGTGAGTTCGCAGCCGATCGGGCCACCGCCGAGTACCAGAAGGCGTTTCGGCAATTGGCGCAGCCCCCACAGCGTGTCTGAGGTCAGATAACCAGTATCTTCGATACCGGGTATGGGCGGCACGAAGGGGCGTGCGCCGGCGGCGATGATGATGCCGCGGGTGGTCAGGGTCTGTTTGCCACCCGCTGTGGTGATTTCCACCGACCACGGTGTAGTGATTTTTGCTTCACCTGTAAGGCATTCGACACCGAGCTTGGTGTAACGCTGGATTGAATCATGCGGTTCGATTTCGCGCACCACGCGCTGCACGCGCTCCATGACCTCAGCGAAATCAAAATCCACCTGTGTATTTTTTAGGCCGTAATCGGCCGCGTGTTTCATCGTCGCGATCAGCTTGGCTGACTTGATCAGCGCCTTCGACGGCACGCAGCCGGTGTTCAGGCAGTCGCCGCCCATTTTGTGTTTTTCAACCAGCGTGACTTTGGCCTTCACCGCCGCTGCGATATAGGCGGAGACGAGACCCGCAGAGCCGCCGCCGATCACCACCAGGTTGCAGTCGAATTTTCCCGGTCGTTTCCAGGCCGCATACACCTTGCGGGCCTTGATCGCATCCAGCGCTTTTTTCGCAATCAGCGGGAAAATGCCCAGTAAAACAAATGCACCGATCAGTCCCGGCGAGACGCGGAATTGGCCCAGCTGGGTGCCGGCATATACATACACCACCGTGCCGGCGAACATGCCCAGCTGACTGACCCAGAAATAAGTCGGGGTGCGGATCGGCGTCAGCCCCATCAGCAGATTGATCGCAACAAACGGAAAAATCGGCACCAGACGCAAGGCAAAAAGGTAAAACGCGCCTTCGCGGGCGACGCCCTCGTTAATCGGCCGCAGTTTGTCGCCGAAACGTTGCTGCACCCAGTCGCGCAGCAGGAACCGTGAAGTCAGGAAGGCCAGTGTGGCACCGACGGTGGAAGCGAACGACACAATGACCGTTCCCCACAGGAGCCCGAATACGGCGCCGGAGATCAGCGTCAGCACCGCGGCGCCCGGCAGCGACAACCCGGTGGCGACGGTATAGATCGCAAAAAACAGCAGACCGGCGCGCAAGGGGTCGGTGGCGACGGCGGCATTGATGGCCTCGCGCTGCGCCTGGAAATAATCCAGTGAGATGTACTGCTTCAGGTCAAAAACAAAAAATGCGGTGACAGCGGCCGCGATGATGGCGATGACCAGCGGCTTGCTTTTGCTCACAGGCTTCTCCTGGCTGCGCTGACCTGTTGCAGCAGTGAATGGCTGATGTGGATGCCCGGCCCCATCGCGCGATTGAGCCCGTAACGTGGGCCGTTGGCAATGCGCCGGCCGTAAGAGATTTCCGCCGGACTACCCTCGGGCCAGTTCGCGGCAAAATCGTGTTGCCATGCAGCCTGATCATAGTGCACAGCCAGTGCATCGACATGAATTTTGTTGATTACGGTGCCATACAGTGCGGATAGTGTAGCGGCAGGGCGGATTGAAATGCGCGTGATGACGCCAAAGCCGGTGCCGGCAAAGTTAGGCATGCCGGCCGCACCGTTGTTGAACAGCGCCGACAGACCATTTGCAGTTTTCAGGGTCAGCGCAACCGGCAGGCAGGTATGGCTGCTGGCGATCAGGTTTGCGCCCGCGGTTTCCAGGTGTGTGGCCGCACGCGCAATGCCTTCGCAGTCGCGCAGCGCGGATTCGTCATAGGACCACCCGGCGAGCGACTCGCAATCGCCGTGCACGATGGCGACGCGCAGCCCGCCGACGTCGGCAGTCAAAGTCATCGGCAGTGCGGCCAGTCGCACGCGCAGCGCGGGAAATGCTTTTGCGGTTTCACGCAGCCGCGCTTCGATGGCGTTAGACCGTTCGACGTCTTCATCGCTGACATTGTCCGGATAGCCGCAACCGCAGCCGGCCGTGCCGTCTTTGTTCGCCAGTTCGGTTTCGACATTTCCGCGCAGCGCGTGATGGGCGAGGACTGCTTCGTTGATGGCGGTAAACCCCGGCTCATCGCAGTTGAACCAGTTGAAGTCGCCGTTGAAGACCAGTGTGACCGGTGCGGATTCTTCAGCTGCCAAAGCTTGTATAGCCCGCAGTGCTGCGTGGTTGCCGTAAAGACCGCCGATGACATACAGCGTGTCGGCACTGAAATCCGCGGGGCGGTTCAGAGATGCCGGCTCGTAACGATAATCAAGCGGGCAGCTGCGGCCGGGCGTCATCGTTTGCCGCTCAGAGCCTGCCATGCGACCGGCAGCAGGAAACCGGTAATGCACAGGCCGAGCCCGTAGAAATTGACGCCGAGCAGCAGCGCGTATTTGCCATCGCCGATGGCCCAGGAAGGCGGGATCATGCCGGTGGCAAGCAGGACACCGAGCAGGATGCCGGGCCAGAACGCGAGGTGAAAACTCCAGGGCGAATGGCGGACCAGCGGCGCCAGCAGGAATATCGGCGCGAGTCCCATCACCATCGTGCCGCTGATGGTGGTGGCCTTGAGAATGTCGGTGCCGGCGATCATCGGGATATTGCCGAGCAGTGCGAAAACGATCATGGTCCACATGCCCGTGACCATCGCGCGCGGCCCCGGCTTGCGGCCTGCGAGCATCGGCAATTCCTGACCGATCGACTTGGCGACCGAGGCAAAGGTCGAGTCCAGTGTCGAACCCGCAGCCATGATCATCACCACGGTCATCAGCAGATAAGGAAGCGCGCCGAAGGCCTTTGCAACGGCGCCGGGCATGTTGTCGCCGGAAGGCAGGCCTTCCAGCTTGGCATGTACGCCGACCAGACTGAACGCAAAAATGCAGATGAAGCCGAGTACGCCGGCAGTGATCATCGCGCGCAGCATGGATTTTTCGCGGGTGATGAAGCCGCGATCGGTCAGCACGGGATCATGGAAAGGGTAGGAAAACACCTGCAGCAGCGCGACGAGAATCAGGTCAACGCCCGCGCTCATGCGGAAGTCACCGACGGCGAGTAGCGTGCCGAGACCGTGGTGCGGCAGCACCAGGAACAACACCGCGCCGAGCGCGATGATGAACAGCACGGTCTGGATGACATCGGTGACGATGGAGCTGCGCAGCCCGCCCTTCAAGGCGTAGGCCAGGGTTGCCGCGGTGAACAGCAGCGCTGAACTGATAAAGGTCCATGAGCCGGCATGTCCGTAATACGCACCGACCACGGCAGTGTTGCTCCACACTTCGTTGTACAGCCGGATCAGGATGGCCAGCGTGAATGCGAGGGCGGCGAGCCGACCATAACGCGAGATCAGGAAAGGCACCATTCCCGTTGCGCCGTGGCGCGTACGCAGCCAGTAGATGGCCATCCCGGCAACCGGAATCGACAGCCAGTAAGTGGCGTAAGCAAGGCCGCCGACAACACCCCATGCCGCGCCGAGATTGGCTGCGTTGGTTACCGACTTGGCGAAGATCCAGCTGATGAAAATGCTGCACATCAAAGCCCACTCGGTAGCCGGCCGTCCGTTGTCGTCGCTGCCGGTGAAAAAACTGGCGGCGGTGCGCGAGCGCGGCGTGATGGCGTACATCGCGCCGCCGTACAGCAGCAGGAAGCCCCAGAAATAAATGGCGAATGCCGGCTCGATCATCTTCAGCTGTTGCCCAGCGCGCCGCCGCAGCTTGATCCCTGACCTGCGGTGCAGCCGTAGCAATGGTCTTTGACGACGATGGGATTGCGTTCGAGATCGGCGCCGAGCAGTTCACGCAGATGGCTGCGCGCACGGCCTTTCCAGGCCAGTGGCAGTTCCAGCATCTGGTTGAAATCGCAGTCGTAGACATAACCCTGCCAGTCCACCGACAGCAGCGTCCGGCACATCACGGTGTCGAGGTTTTCCGGACGGTAGGCGTCTTTGAGCAGTTTCATATACGGATCAAACTGGCCCTTCGAAACCAGCGTGCTGCCGAAACGCTGGATCGGCATATTAGCCAGTGCATACAGTTCATTGAACACCACCCCGTAACCGTCGAGCAGGCGCCGCTGGTAATCGCGTTGCAGGCCTTCCTGTCCGGGCGGTAGCACGGGTCCCTGCGGGTTGTAGACCAGATTCAGTTTCAGCGGCGAACCCGGCTGCGCATAACCGAGGCTGTTGAGTTTTTGCAGCGCGCGGATGCTGGTTTCAAACACGCCTTTGCCGCGCTGACGGTCAACGTTGTCTTCGAGATAGCAGGGCAGTGAAGCGGTGATTTCGACCTGCTGGTCGGCGAGGAACTGCGCGAGGTTTTCCTGGCCAGGCTCGAACAGGATGGTCAGGTTGCAGCGGTCGATGACGCGTATGCCCAGACGCCGTGCGGATTCGACGAGCAGCCGGAAATGCGGATTGAGTTCGGGGGCGCCGCCGGTGATGTCCAGCATGCGGATATTCATTGCCTTGATGCAGGCGATGACTTCGAAAATGGTTTCCCGCGACATCAGTTCGGCGCGCGTCGGTCCGGCATTGACGTGGCAGTGCAGGCAGCTCTGGTTGCATTTGTAACCGAGGTTGACCTGCAGGGTCTCGACCTCCTTGCGGCGGATTGCCGGGAAATCGCCGTTTTCCAGCAACGGCAGGGTGGCATGCATCGGTGACGGCTCCGTTTGATGCGGGTTATTCCATGCCCGTCAGTCGTTTCCGCGGGCGATTCCTTACGCGATTCATTGTACGCAATCAAAGCGGCCTGCCGACAGGGTTTTTTGGGCCCCGCGCGTTGACCGCAACCCTCTGATTGCGCTACATTTCCTGACCCCTTCGCGGGGCTTCCGCCCTCATGTCAAAAACTACAAAAACCGCATCCTCCACACTCACTTTCGAGACGGCCCTGGCTGAGCTTGAAAAGATCGTTGAGGCGATGGAAGAGGGCCAGATGCCGCTGGAGCAATCGCTCGCTGCCTACAAGCGCGGCGCCGAACTGCTCAAGTTATGTCAGGCGCAGCTCCATGATGCCCAACAGCAAGTGAAGATTTTGGAAAATGGCGTGCTGAAGAATTTCGGCGTTGCCGAGCAGTAGATTCCTTCCGACCATTGTGACTTCCACCGACTTTCAGGCCTGGACCGCCGCCGGGCAGTCCCGCATCGAAGCCTTTCTGCAGAAAGTGTTGCCGTCGCCGGATATCGCGCCGCAGCGTCTGCATGCCGCAATGCGCTACGCCGTACTCGGCGCCGGCAAGCGTGTACGACCGCTGCTGGCCTATGCCGCGGGCGAACTGGCTCAGGCTGATCCGGAGCGCGTTACGGTTGCCGGCGCCGCCGTCGAAATCATCCACGCCTATTCGCTGGTGCATGACGACCTGCCGTGTATGGATGATGATGTGCTCCGTCGCGGCAAACCAACCTGTCATGTCGAGTTTGATGAACCGACGGCACTGCTGGTCGGCGATGCGTTGCAAAGTCTTTCCTTCCAACTGCTCGGTGAATACGCGCTGGCCCCAGATGCCAAAGTGCAGCTTGAAATGGTCAAGCTGCTGGGTATGGCCTCCGGTTCGCGCGGCATGGCCGGCGGGCAGGCGATTGATCTTGCGGCAGTCGGCAAAACACTGACGGTGCCCGAACTCGAATTCATGCATATCCACAAAACCGGCGCGCTGATCCGCGCGGCTGCCGTGCTCGGCGCGCGCTGCGGCAGTGGATTGAGCGAAGCGGAATTTGCGCGTGTTGATACTTATGCCAAGGCCGTCGGTCTGGCCTTTCAGGTGGTGGATGACGTGCTCGATGCCGAAGCCCCTACCGCAACACTGGGCAAAACTGCCGGCAAAGACGCCGAGCAGGGCAAACCCACCTATGTCAGCGCGATGGGCATCCCTCAGGCCAAGGCTTTGGCCGCGCAACTGCGCAAAGAAGCCCTTGCCGCCATAGCGCCTTTCGGTGCCCGCGGCGCGCGACTCGCACAACTCGCGGATTTCATCGTCCTGCGCAAGTTCTGAGACAATGCGGAGATGAGCGGGACACTGACCATAAACGGCGCCGGAGACATGGACCGACCGCAATACCAATTGCTGAAAGCCATCGCCTCGCCAGCCGATCTGCGACTGCTCGAACGCAGCCAGTTGCCGCGTCTCGCAGCTGAACTGCGCCAGTATCTTGTCGAGTCGGTCAGTCAGACCGGTGGCCACCTCTCTTCGAACCTCGGCACTGTTGAGCTGACCATCGCGCTGCATTACGTCTTCGACACGCCGCATGACCGGCTGGTGTGGGACGTCGGTCACCAGACCTACGGCCACAAGATACTCACCGGGCGTCGCGAAGGCATGAAGAATCTGCGCATGTGGAAAGGCCTGTCCGGTTTTCCGCAGCGTGAAGAATCCGAATACGACACTTTCGGTACCGCGCACTCGAGCACCTCGATCAGTGCGGCGCTGGGAATGGCGGTCGCCGCCAAGCTCAAAGGTGAGCCGCGTCGCGCCGTGGCAATTATCGGCGACGGTGCGATGACTGCCGGCATGGCCTTCGAGGCGATGAACAACGCCGGCGACATGGATATTGACCTGCTGGTGATTCTCAACGACAACGACATGTCGATTTCTCCGCCGGTCGGCGCGCTGAACAAATATCTCGCGAAGCTGATGTCTGGCCGCTTCTACGCCAAGGCCAAGGATCTCGGCACCAAGGTGCTGGGCGATCTCGCGCGGCGTGCCGAAGAACATGTGAAGGGCATGGTCACGCCGGGCACGATGTTCGAGGAGTTTGGCTTCAACTATATCGGGCCGATCGACGGCCATGATCTTGATGCGCTGCTGCCGACGCTGAACAACATCAAGCGTCTCAAAGGTCCGCAGTTCCTTCACGTGGTCACGCGCAAGGGGCAGGGCTACAAGTTGGCCGAGGTCGATCCGATTCTGTATCACGGCGTGTCGAAGTTCGATCACAAGGCCGGGATTGCCGGCGGCAAATCCGGCGGCAAACCGACTTATACGCAGGTCTTCGGCGACTGGCTGTGTGACATGGCCGAACGCGATCCGCGGCTGGTGGCAATCACGCCGGCAATGCGCGAAGGCTCCGGCATGGTCAAGTTCGCGCAGCAGTATCCCAAGCGCTACTTCGATGTCGGCATCGCCGAACAGCATGCGGTGACTTTTGCTGCGGGCATCGCCTGCGAAGGTTACAAGCCCGTGGTCGCGATCTATTCGACCTTCCTGCAGCGCGGTTACGACCAGCTGATCCACGACGTGCAGATCCAGAATCTGCCGGTGGTGTTCGCGCTGGATCGCGGCGGCCTTGTCGGTGCCGACGGCGCGACGCACAATGGCAGCTTCGACCTGAGTTATCTGCGCTGCCTGCCGAACATGACGGTGATGACGCCCGCCGATGAGAACGAATGCCGGCAGATGCTCTACACCGCCTTCCAGATGAATTCGCCGTCCGCGGTGCGGTATCCGCGCGGCAGCGGCCCGGGCGTGCCTGTGCAGAGGGACATGACTGCGCTGCCGGTCGGCCGCGGCGAAGTGCGGCGCAAGGGCAAGGGCGGCGTTGCGATCCTCGCTTTCGGTTCGATGCTGGCGCCGTCGCTGGCTGTCGCTGACGAATTCGATGCCACGGTCGCCAACATGCGCTTCGTCAAACCGCTGGATGTCGAACTGGTGCGCGAACTCGCCGCAAATCACACGCTGCTGGTGACCGTTGAAGAGAACGTGGTGATGGGCGGCGCTGGCAGCGCTGTGCTCGAAGCCCTGGAACAGCACGGCTGCACGGTGCCGGTGCTGCTGCTGGGATTGCCCGACTGCTTTATCGAGCAGGGCGATCCGGCCTTGCAACTCGCCAGCGTCGGTCTGGATTCCGAAGGCATTGCCTTGTCGATCCGCCGCCGTCTCGAAACCGAAGTGACGCGCAAAGCAGCGCAGAAGGGCTGATGATGCGCAAAGAGAACGTGATGGACGGCTACGCCAAGATCGACCAGTACAACCCGAAGAAGATCCGCAGCATCGCCAGGAAGTACACCAGCATTCTGGAAGACATCGGCGAAGACCCGAATCGCGAAGGTCTCGCTAGGACGCCGGAGCGTGTCGCCAAGGCGCTGCAGTTCCTGACCCACGGTTATGACCTGGATCCCGCGGAAATCCTGCGCTCGGCGATGTTCACCGAGGAATACCAGCAGATGGTGATCGTGCGCGACATTGAGTTGTATTCGCTGTGCGAACATCACATGCTGCCCTTCTTCGGCAAGGCGCATGTGGCCTACATTCCCAAGGGTCGCATCGTCGGATTGTCGAAACTGCCAAGAGTGGTCGATGCGTTTGCACGCCGGTTGCAGGTGCAGGAGCGCCTGACCGTGCAGATCCGCGACTGCATCCAGCAGACACTCGACCCTGCCGGTGTTGCGGTGGTGATCGAAGCGCAGCACATGTGCATGATCATGCGTGGCATTCAGAAACAGCACTCGGTGGCGACGACCTCGGCCTTTACCGGCGAGTTCAACAATGATGTGACGCGTTCGGAGTTCCTGAGGCTGATCGCCGAAAAATCATGAAAATAACAATAAAAACAAATACTTGTGAAATACCCCCGGCATGAGCGGCAAGGCCAACAACGGCGATTACATTGTCGAGCAGATCCTGCCGGCAGTGCGCCGCGGCGACATGCTGATCCTTGTCGACAGCGAAGACCGCGAGAACGAAGGCGATCTGTACGTGGCTGCCGAGCGCGCCTCCCCGGAAGCGATCAACTTCATGGCGACCGAAGGCCGCGGCCTGGTGTCGCTGGCGCTGACCGAAGACCGGCTGCGTACGCTGGGCCTGTCACTGATCACCGATGACCGCGGCAACCAGACCAAATTCGGCACCGCATTCGCGACGCCGATTGATGCCCGCGAAGGCGTCGGTTCCGGCATGTCGGCGCAGGACCGCTCGCGCACCATTGCTGTGGCGATTGCCGACAATGCTCAACCTGCTGATCTGATTCGCCCCGGCCGTCTGCAGACGCTGCGCGCTGTCGACGGCGGCGTGATTGCGCGCCGCGGCCATACCGAAGCGGCGGTTGACCTCGCGCGGCTAGCCGGACTCAAACCCGCAGGCGTGATCTGCGAAATCATGAATCCCGACGGCACGATGGCGCGCATGGCCGACCTCGAAGCCTTCGCCAAAAAGCACTGCATCCATATCCTGAAGATCAGCGACCTCGTCGCCTACCGCGAGAACGAGCGCGAAATCCGCCGTAAGGCCGAGACCGTACTGCCGACCAGCAAGGCCGGCACGTTCAAGATGATTGTTTATGCTGACAACCTCGAATCGGAACTGTTTGTCGCGTTGGTGAAGGGCGAGATCAAACCCGATGAACCGGTGCTGGTCCGCCTGCATTCGCAGTGCCTGACCGGCGACGTCTTCGGCTCCGAACGCTGCGACTGCGGCGAACAGCTCGAAGCCGCGATGCACAAAATCGAAGAGGCCGGTCGCGGCGTGCTGGTCTATATGTTCGACGAGGGCCGCGGTATCGGACTGCTCAACAAGATCCGCGCCTATGCCCTGCAGGACCAGGGCCAGGACACCGTCGAGGCCAACCATGCGCTGGGTTTTGCCGCCGACATGCGCGATTACCGCGCCGGCGCGCAGATTCTTTCAGATCTTGGCGCGCACCAGGTGCGCCTGATGACCAATAATCCGGACAAGGTCGCCGCCTTGCAGGATTACGGCCTGACCGTCGTCGAACGCGTTGCCGTCGAAGTGCCGCCGCGCGATGCCAACCGCAAATATCTCGATACCAAGCGCAGCAAGTTCGGGCATTTGCTGGCGATGGTGGGTGGTTCGCCGGATGCCTCTAACAAGAAGTGATCTGTTGCCCGCCTTAGGCGGGCGCACTGAATCAGAACCGTTTCACTAGCGTCAACGCCTGCCCATCCCGCTTCATCTCCGTGCGGTTCAGGAAACTCATTCCCAGCAGGGCAGTTTTCAATCCGTCGCCTTCCAGTACCACCGCTTCGACGTTGTAGAGTGTGATGTCGCCGACCTTCACCGTGTCGAGGGTGATGCGGTAGGCGGTGGCTTTGCCGTTGGCGGTTTCGGTGAAACCGCGCTGGCCGTTGAGGTAGTTGATGCCGAGCCGGCGCGCGTCAGCGCTCGGTATGGCAATCACCGTGGCGCCGGTATCGACCAGCAGCTGGATCGTGCCGCCGTTGATCTGGCCCATGGCGACGTAGTGGCCGCGATCATCGGGGCTCAGCGTGACCGAACCAGCGCTGGTGCCGGCCGGTGCGCCGCCGCCGAAACGGCCGCTGCCGCCGGGAGTGAGGGTCTGGCGCTTGCCCTGGAATTCGATGACGGCGCTGCTGCTGTCGGCGCTGACCAGGCGGATGCCTTCCGGCGTGCTCTGGCCCACCGAGATGGTGCGCGGTGCACCACCGTTGATCACCAGTACGGCCTTGCCGGTGAACAGCGCCGCGACGCTGATGTCATTGGCATGCGCCGTGCTTGCGACAAACAGCAGTAACGCGAGCCACAAGGCCTTAAGATGAAGGGGCTGTTTTGCTGGTGAGTGCATGAAACCGATCGCCATATTCCGCCATAGCCCGACTGAAGGGCCGACCTATTTTGCCACGTACCTGGAACGCCGGAATTTGCCGTTCCGGGAGATTAAAATCGATGCCGGCGAAGTGGTGCCCGCAGACGCTTCGTCATTTGCCGGACTGTATTTCATGGGCGGGCCGATGAGCGTCAATGATGATCTGCCGTGGATTGCGCCGGTGTGCAGCCTGATTCGCGATGCGGTGGAGTGCGATGTGCCGGTGCTGAATGATCCCGAAGCGCGACGCTGGCTGGGAGACGACCTGCACGAGTTCCTGACCTTGCATTGGCATGGCGAGACCTTTGCGATACCCGAAGGCGCTGCGCGGCTGATGCAGAGCCCGTGGTGCGCGAATCAGGCCTATGCGCTGGGCAAACACTTCGGCATGCAATGCCATGTCGAGATGACGCCGGAGCTGATCCTCACCTGGTGCCGCGATTGGGCGAAGGAAGTGGAAGCGCACGCCGGGCGCGTGCCGTCGGTGCAGACGCCGGCGGAAATGGAAGCCGATATCGAGGACAAAGTGCGCGCGCTGAATGCGGTCGCCGACCGTATCTACGACCGCTGGATCAGCGGGTTCGCGTCCTGACCTTACTGCGGAATATCAGGTCAGCAGCGTCCACAGACTGCCAGTCAGCGCGCAGACGCCGATCACCGGCATGATGCCGATCTTGTAGCGCGACAGCGCAATGAACGCGGCGACGCCGATCAGCGCCGACAGTGCATCGAAGCGACCCTGCATGCCGTCCGGCCACAGCACGTGGTACGCAAAAAACACCGCCAGATTGAGAATCACGCCAACCACGGCCGCGGTGATGCCGGTCAGCGGCGCGGTGAATTTCAGGTCGCCGTGCGTGGTTTCGACCAGCGGGCCGCCGAGAAAAATGAATATGAAGCTCGGCAGGAAGGTGAAATACGTGACCACGGCGGCGGCCAGTGCGGCGGCCGTAAACAGGCTGTCCGGGCCGAGGAATTGCGTGGTCCAGCCGCCGACAAAGCCGACGAAGGCGACCACCATGATCAGCGGCCCGGGCGTGGTCTCGCCCAGTGCCAGGCCGTCGATCATTTGCAGCGGCGTGACCCAGTGATAATGTTCGACGGCGGCCTGGTAGACGTAGGGCAGCACCGCGTAGGCGCCGCCGAAAGTCAGTAGTGCGGCTTTGGTGAAGAACCAGCCCATTTGCGCCAGCGTGCTGGCCCAGCCGAACACGGCGATGATCAGCGCCATGCCCGAACCCCACAGCAGCAGTCCTGCGGCGAGCACCTTGAAAAAATGCGGCCAGTTGAAACGTGCGTGCTCGGGCGTCGGTGTTTCATCGTCAATCACTGCAGGGCCGTAACTCTTGTCGCCGGCGCCGTGTCCGCCGCCGGTGGCGAACAGCTTCGGTGAAACGCGTCCGCCGATCCAGCCGATGATGCCGGCGCCGATGACGATCAACGGGAAGGGCAGTTTCAGTGCGAACAGCGCGACAAAGGCCACCGCGGCGATGCTCCACAACACGGCGTTTTTCAGCGCGCGCGAGCCGATGCGGATCGCCGCGAACACGACAATCGCAGTGACCGCGGGCTTGATGCCGTAAAGAATGCCGGCAATCGCCGGAAGGTCGCCGAAAACGAGATAGATCCAGGTCAGCGCAATCAGGATGAACAGCGACGGCAATACAAACAGTCCGCCGGCGACAATGCCGCCCCAGGTGCGGTGCATCAGCCAGCCGATATAAGTGGCCAGTTGCTGCGCTTCCGGGCCCGGCAGCACCATGCAGTAGTTCAGCGCATGCAGGAAGCGGCGTTCGGAGATCCAGCGTTTCCGCTCGACCAGCTCCTGATGCATGATCGCGATCTGCCCGGCGGGGCCGCCGAAGCTGATGAAACCGAGCTTGAGCCAGAAGCGGAAGGCATCGGCGAACGGGATGGAGGCGGGGGCTTCAGCGGGTACGGCGGCGTTTTTTTCAGTCATGGTTTTGTTGTAGCCGGTCAGCGATCAAGGTCAGGGTTCCAGCTGTGGCGCTCATCCTGCCCTCCCTGCACCACAGATAGAGCGCATCGTACATCACCATGCCCTGTTGCAACTGTTCATGGTCATTGGCAATCAGGCGCGACAGGCACAGCGAAAGACTGACCAGACCGGCAGACTGCGGGGTGATTTCCGGATGCGCGGTATCGGCGCCATCATGGGTGAAGGTGCCGTCGGCGACATCCTAGGCAATGGCATTCGCGGCCGCAGCTCGTGCTTTGACTTCAGCGGCCTGCACATAAAGAAACTCGGAGCCGGGATCAATGAAGCGTTTGATCAGCGAGGGGCAGGCAATACGATCGACCTTAGGGCGTTCGCGGGTAATCCAGCGCGTGGCGGTGTCCACCGGCTTGATCATCAGGGCATGGCCGGTTGCGCGCAGGCCTTCTGCAATGCCGTCTTTGACAAAAGTGGCCTTGAAGCCGCGGGCGCACAGTGCCTTGGTGACGTCTGACTGACCTCGTGACCATGCGCGCAATACACGGCAATGCTCGCCGCAGCCGGCAGTTCAGCTGCTAATTGGTCCACGCCAGCCGGATCGCGTCGCAATGCAACGCCAGCCATATCTTTTGCGGAGCGGAATACTGCTTCCCGGCGCAGCGCTTTCAACGCGGCGCCCGCTCAGTCGCGGAAGTTTTTGAACTGCAGCGGAAAATCGGTGATCGATTTGCGGATCAGCGCGATGGCATCCTGCAGCAGATCTTTCTTGGCACCGGAAACGCGCACCACATCGCCCTGGATGCTGCCCTGGACTTTCATCTTGCTGTCCTTGATCAGCTTGACGATTTTTTTCGCCAGTTCCTGTTCGATGCCTTCGCGTACCGTCACCGGCTGTTTCATCTTGTTGCCGCTGATGGTTTCGCCGTCGCCGATCTTCAGGCAACGGGTATCGACGCCGCGCTTGGCCAGTTTGGCGGTGAGCACGTCGCGTACCTGGCTCAGCTTGAAATCATCATCTGCGAAGACGGTGAGGGTTTTTTCCTTATCGTTCATTTCGACACGGGCGTCGGAGCCCTTGAAGTCGAAACGGGTGGAAACTTCCTTGTTGGTCTGGTCGACGGCATTGTGCACTTCGACCTGATTGACTTCGGAAACGATGTCAAAAGAGGGCATGGCTTCCTCGCTATTCTTGGATCAAGTGTGGATTATACGCCCCGAGTCCTGCGGGGCGTGCGGGGCTCAACGCGCGCGTTTGCGCGGTGCGGAGGCGCTGATTTTCTGCGAATCGACCGGCAACCCGGTCGCATCGTCGAATTCAGCTGCGGTTTCAACGGCACGGCGCGCCAGCGCTTCTGCCGTGATGCTGCGGTCATCATAAAGCGCGTGCAGCGCTCCCATCGCATAGTTACTGCCGCTGCCGAAGGCGTAATAGCGGGAAAACTCCTGCACCGTGCGGTGGGAGACGACACCGAAAATGCCGTGACGGTTGGCGATCAGTGCATCAAAACGCGTCGATTCCAGCGGTTCGTCATCATGGCTGGTGGCGATCAGCTGGTAGTCGGCTTTGAGCGCGACGTGCAGGGCCTGCCAGGTGCGGAAGATTTCCAGAGGTGTATCAAAACGCGCACGCACCTTAGGGCGCGAGAAATAGTCGCGCAGGATGGTCTTGAAGGTGGCGTTGCCGGTGAGCCCAAGCCACGTGTCGCCAACCTGCAGCAGCTTGCCGTGGTTGACGACGAAGCCGGCGGTTTCCTTGCCCGAGCCCCACTTGGTCATGGTGTCGGCGGCGATCGCGATGTCGCGACCCTTGCGCACCACGACGATGGTGGTCATGTGCTCTTAACCGAAATGACAGACGTAGTGCAGTGGTTCGGTTTGCTCGATCTGGAAACTGGATTTGCCGGGGACGTCGAAGCTTTCACCGGCTTTGACGGTTTTCCAGTCGGCAGCGCCGGCCAGCTTGTAGCGGCAGCTGCCGGCGACGATTTCCATGCGCTCGGGGGCATCGGTGTTGAAGGTCAGCGTCGAGGGCAGGATCACACCCACGGATTTGCGCACGCCGCCGGCGAGGATCACGGTGTGGCTGACGCATTTTCCGTCGAAATAGACGTTGGCTTTTTGGATGACGGATACATTGTCGAACTGGGACATGCGGAACTCCGGAAAAGGTTGTCGGCCTTGTTATTTAAAAGGCTTATTTGCGTTTCTTGTGCAGGTTGGCGGCAATGCGCATGCGCAGCGCATTGAGCTTGATGAAGCCGCCGGCGTCGGCCTGGTCGTAGGCGCCCTTGTCATCCTCGAAGGTGGAGATCGCGGGATCAAACAGCGAGTCGGTTTTCGAGGCGCGGCCGACGGTGGTGACGGTGCCCTTGTAGAGCTTGACCCTCACCGTGCCATTGACGCACTTCTGCGATTCGTCGATCAGCTGCTGCAGCAGCAGGCGTTCCGGGCTGAACCAGTAGCCGTTGTAGATCAGGCGCGCGTAGCGGGGCATCAGGTCATCCTTCAGCGCCAGCACTTCGCGGTCGAGGGTAATCGATTCCATCGCACGGTGGGCGCGCAGCATGATGGTGCCGCCGGGGGTTTCGTAGCAGCCGCGGGATTTCATGCCGACATAGCGGTTCTCAACCAGGTCGAGGCGGCCGATGCCGTGTTTGCCGCCGAGCTTGTTGAGTTGCGTCAGCACCTGCGCGGCAGACATTTTTTTGCCGTTGATGGCAACGATGTCGCCCCTGGCGTAGGTCAGTTCGACGTACTCTGGTTTATTCGGCGCCTTCTCCGGCGACACGGTGATGCGCCACATCGAATCTTCCGGCTCGAAGGACGGATCTTCGAGGATGCCGCCTTCGTAGGAGATGTGCAGCAGGTTGGCGTCCATCGAGTACGGCGCGCCGCCTTTGCGTTTTTTGTAGTCGACAGGGATGCCGTTTTTGTCGGCGTAGGCGAGCAGCTTCTCGCGCGACAGCAGGTCCCATTCGCGCCACGGCGCGATGATCTTGACGTTGGGCATCAGCGCGTAGGCGCCGAGCTCGAAGCGCACCTGGTCGTTACCCTTGCCGGTGGCGCCGTGCGACACCGCGTCT
>JAURHM010000028.1 GCA_030833315.1 Burkholderiales bacterium | reverse complement strand
GGTTTTGTAACCCGTTGAATAAATTGAATAAAAAATCAGGCTGCCAGCGCTTTTCCAACTTGCAATTATCCCACAATTCCTTTAGCGTTGGCGGCTCACGTAGGGGTCCTTGTGCCATCGGTGCAGGGTGAGAGAAACCCTTGGGGCCTGTGCCCCCGGAACCTGATACGGGTAATGCCGTCGTAGGGAAGCGTGGCGCCGCGAGCCGGCGTCTGTTCGCTTCCGCGACACTGACAACGGAGCGAATCATGAGTGCCAATCCCAAGTTTCTGAATGCCACCGCCCGAGTGGATGAAGGTGCGGTGAAACCGCTTCCCAATTCGCGCAAGGTCTACATTGAGGGTTCGCGTGCCGACCTGCGCGTGCCAATGCGCGAGATCACACAATCCGATACGCCGGCAGCGATGGGTGCGGAAAAGAATCCGCCGATATTCGTCTACGACACCTCGGGACCGTATACGGATCCGGCAGTGAAAATCGACATTCGTTCCGGCCTGAACCCGCTGCGCCAGCCCTGGATCCTCGACCGCAAGGACACCGAGGAGTTGCCGGGCCCGACCTCGCGTTATGGCGTCGAGCGCATGAACGACCCCAAACTTGCCAGCCTGCGTTTCAACCTCGGCCGCAAACCGCGCCGCGCGAAAGCGGGCATGAACGTGACCCAGATGCATTACGCGCGCAAAGGCATCATTACGCCGGAGATGGAATACATCGCGATCCGCGAGAACCAGCGCCGCGAAGGGTTGAGCGAACTGCTGACGAAGCAGCATCCCGGCCAGCATTTTGGCGCAGCCATTCCCAAGATCATCACGCCGGAATTTGTGCGCGACGAGGTGGCCCGCGGCCGCGCCATCATCCCGGTCAACATCAACCACCCGGAAATCGAGCCGATGATCATCGGCCGCAACTTCCTGGTGAAGATTAACGCCAACATCGGCAACTCGGCGGTGACCTCCGGCCTCCAGGAGGAGGTCGAGAAAATGACCTGGGCTATCCGCTGGGGCGGCGACACGGTGATGGACCTCTCCACCGGCCAGCACATTCACGAGACGCGCGAATGGATTATCCGCAACTCACCGGTACCGATCGGCACCGTGCCGATCTATCAGGCGCTGGAGAAGGTGGACGGTAAGGCCGAGGAGCTGACCTGGGAAATCTACCGCGACACCCTGATCGAGCAGTGCGAGCAGGGTGTCGACTATTTCACCGTGCATGCCGGCGTTCGCCTGCCCTTCATCCCGATGACCGCGAAACGCATGACCGGCATCGTCTCGCGCGGCGGCTCGATCATGGCGAAGTGGTGCCTGGCGCACCACAAGGAAAGCTTCCTTTACACCCACTTTGAAGAGATCTGCGAACTGCTCAAGCAATACGATGTGGCGTTCTCGCTCGGTGACGGCCTGCGCCCCGGTTCGATCTACGACGCGAATGATGAGGCGCAGCTGGCCGAACTGAAGACGCTGGGCGAACGCACCAAGATCGCCTGGAAGCATGACGTGCAGACCATGATCGAAGGCCCGGGCCATGTGCCGATGCACATGATCAAGGAGAACATGGATCTGCAGCTCCAGTACTGCGACGAGGCGCCGTTCTACACGCTGGGGCCGCTGACCACGGACATCGCGCCCGGCTATGACCACATTACCTCCGCCATCGGTGCGGCGATGATCGGCTGGTACGGCACGGCGATGCTGTGCTACGTGACGCCGAAGGAGCACCTCGGCCTGCCCGACAAGAACGACGTCAAGGACGGCATCATGGCGTACAAGGTGGCGGCGCACGCGGCTGACCTGGGCAAGGGCCATCCCGGTGCACAGATTCGCGACAACGCGTTGTCCAAGGCACGTTTCGAATTCCGCTGGGAAGATCAGTTCAACCTCGGACTCGATCCCGACAAGGCGCGCGAGTTCCATGATGAAACGCTGCCGCAGCATGGCGCCAAGCTGGCGCATTTCTGCTCGATGTGCGGTCCGCATTTCTGTTCGATGAAAATCACCCAGGATGTGCGTGAATACGCCGCGGCGCAGGGTGTGGCCGAGAAGGATGCGCTGCAAAAAGGCATGCAGGACAAGGCGCAGGAATTCGTCGAGCAGGGCGCCGAGATTTACCGCAAAGCCTGAAGCGATGTGATGCCTGGCAGGTACACCCCGGGCGGTAATGACGCGTTGTATCTGACTACGTTTATTGCGGGGGTGTCCATGAAGCTGCGTCGTCTGATATCAGCCTTGGTTTCCGGTATGGCACTGTCTGTATCCGCACATGCCGCTGAACGTGATCCTTTTTCGGGACCGGAGTCGTTGCTGACCCCGCAGGTGCTGTTGGGCGGGCTGGTCAACGAGAAAGATGTCAGTTTGTTGTTTGCCCATCTGCGCGCGTCAATGCTGGCAACCGCCGTGGGGCAGGAGCCGCCGCCGATTCCTGCCGAGTTGAGTCAGCGCTTGGATACTGCCGGCGGTGAGTTGCGGGTTCGCGGAACGTTGATCGGCCTCGCATTGTCTCAGGTCATGGAACGCGCGATTCGGGACGCGGTGCGGGATTTCTCTCAACCGGCCCCGGGCAATACTGACTGACCTCGCCCTCCAGTAGAATGATCCTCCCGTCCGCAATTGGCGCAGGCCGCGTGTCTTTTCCGGTTTTTGATTTGTCCGTATTCGAGAGATCCTTTTGAACAAAAAGCTATTGCTGATTGCCGGCACTGCCATGGTGCTGGGCGCTGCCGGCGTGGCGTACTGGATGCTGGGCGGCAAGCCGGACCAGCCGGCATTCCGTTTGGCCAAGATCGAGCGCGGCGCACTGGTGGCGGCGGTATCCGCAACCGGTACCCTCAACCCCGTGGTTTCGGTGCAGGTCGGATCCCAGGTTTCCGGACAGATCAAGGAAATCTTCGTCGATTACAACTCGGTGGTGAAAAAGGGCGATGTCATTGCCCGCATTGATCCCGAGTCCTTCGTGTTGCGCGTCAACCAGGCGATGTCCGATCTTGAGGCTGCCCGCGCCACGGTGCTGACCCAGCGCGCCAATGTCGCGGCCTTGCAGGCCGAGGTGTCACGTACCCAGGTGGCGATGAACGAGGCCGAGCGTGACCTCAAACGCAACCAGATGCTGGTCGAAAAAGGTTTTGTGTCGCAGGCGGCGCTGGAAAAATCCCAGTCCGCGCTGGCGATTGCCGCCGAACAGGTGAAGACCTCGCAGGCGCAGCGTGCCGTCGGCGACGCCCAGATCCGCAACGGCGAAGCTCTGGTGAAACAACGCGAATCGCAACTGGCACAGGCCAAGGTCGATCTCGAGCGCACCACCATCCGCGCGCCGGTAGACGGTATCGTCATTTCACGCAGTGTGGATGCCGGGCAGACTGTCGCCGCCAGCCTGCAGGCGCCGGTGCTGTTCCTGATTGCCCGCAACCTCACCGACATGCAGGTCGAGGCGTCCATTGATGAGTCGGAAATCGGCCGCATCACCATCGGGCAGGACGCGACGTTTACTGTCGATTCATTCCCGGGGCGTACCTTCCGCGGCAAGATCACCCAGGTGCGCAAGGCCGCGCTGGTGGTGCAGAACGTGGTGACTTATGTGGCGATCATTTCCGCGCCCAATCCCGATTTGACGCTGTTGCCGGGCATGACCACCAATGTGCGCATTACTGTCGCCAACCGCGACCAGGTGCTGCGTGTGCCGAATGCCGCTTTGCGATTCCGTCCGCCGGGCATGGCGGCGGCGGCGAAAGGCGAAAAAGAAGCGCAGAAGTCCGAGAGCGCTGCGGCGCCGGGTGGCGGCGGACAGGGCCAGGCAATGCGCGAGCGTTTGACCAGGGAACTCGGACTCAGTGCCGAGCAGCAGGCAAAACTGGAGGCGATCCAGAAAGCGACCGCAGAAAAAATCGCGGCCATCAGCGTGGACGATCCGGCGCAGCGCAAAAAAGAGGTCGGTCGCTTGCGTGCGCAGTCACGCACCGAAATTGCGGCGATCCTCAACGAAGAGCAGTTGAAACGATACGAAGCCATTGCAGCCGGGCAGCGCGGTGTGGCCACGACACGCGGAACGGTGTGGGTGGCGGAGGGATCGCAGGCGCCTAAATCCATCGCCGTACGTCTCGGCATCAGCGACGGCACGTTTACCGAGTTGCTGGGTGGCGAATTGAAGGAGGGTGATGCGGTGATCATTGGTACGGGTGCCGCGCGCCCTGAAACCAAGGCTGCGGCACCGCGGTTTGGCTTCTAAAAAAACAATAAAAACAAATAGTTATTAATACGATGGATTGCTGAGCCACAGGCGCCGCACGATGTCGACCCCGCTGATCACCACCCGCGAACTCGCCAAGTCCTATGCACTCGGCGGTTTTACGGTGCACGCATTGCGCGGCGTGTCGGTGGATATCCATGCGGGTGAATTTGTTGCGGTGATGGGGCCCTCGGGCTCGGGCAAGTCGACATTCATGAACCTGCTGGGTTGCCTGGATACACCTTCCAGTGGCGAGTATCTGCTTGCTGGTGACCGGGTATCGGGTCTCGACAGCGATGCGCTGGCGGCGATTCGCAACCGGCGCATCGGATTCGTGTTCCAGAGCTTCAATCTGCTGCCGCGCACGTCGGCACTCGAAAACATTGCATTGCCGCTGCTGTATTGCGGCGTCAGCGGCGAAGAGCGCGATCGCCGCGCGGCGGCCAAGCTTGCCGAGGTCGGTCTTGCCGAGCGCGGTAATCACCATCCGGCGCAGCTGTCGGGAGGCCAGCAGCAGCGTGTGGCGATTGCGCGGGCGCTGGTCAACGATCCGGTGCTGATCCTTGCCGACGAACCGACCGGCGCGCTGGATACACTGACCAGCTGCGAGGTGATGGCGCTGCTGCAGCAACTGAACGCGCGGGGCATGACGGTGGTGCTGGTGACTCACGAACACGACATCGCCGAGTTCGCCAAGCGTGTGATCACCTTTCGTGACGGCCGTGTCATCGAGGACCGCGTGGTTGAAAAACCGCAGGATGCCTTGGCGCTGGCCGCGCAACTGCGCAAGGGGCGGGCTTCAGACGAAACGCAGGGCGGCGAGGTGCCGGCGTGAACGTGCTCGCTAGCATGCGCATCGCGCTACGTGCGCTGCGCATCAATAAACTGCGCAGCGCGTTGACCATGCTTGGCATCATCATTGGTGTTGCCGCAGTGATCACCATGATCGCCGTCGGCTCCGGCGCTCAGTCGCAGATCGAAAGCCAGATCAAGGGCCTGGGCACCAACCTGATCATTCTGATGCCAGGTTCCAGCACCAGCGGCGGCGTGCGCATGGGCGCCGGCTCGCGCAACACGCTGACCGAAGAAGACGGTTATGCGATCCAGCGCGATGTGCCCTCCGTGCAGGCTTCCGCACCGACGCTGCGCGGCGCCGGGCAGGTGGTGGGCGGATCGGGCAACTGGTCGACCGTGTTCTATGGCGTTACCCCGGAGTATTTCGAGGCGCGAAACTGGGTGGTTGCGCAGGGCAAGGGTTTTGAAGCCGCCGATATTTCCGGTTCCGCTAAGGTGGCACTGCTCGGCGACACCGTCGCCCGCAATCTCTTCGGTGACACCGATCCGGTCGGCCAGGTGGTGCGCATTCGCAAGGTGCCATTCACCGTTATCGGCGCGCTGGAGAAAAAAGGTCAGAGCCTGATGGGGCAGGATCAGGATGACGTGATCCTGATGCCGATTTCGACAGCGCGCAATCGTGTACTGGGTCAGGGCGCCGGCCGCCTGCGCACTGTGGGTTCGGTGTCGATCAAGGTGCGCGACGGCGAAAACATGGCCGAGGCGGAGGCGCAGATCCGCGATCTGCTGCGTCAGCGCCATCGCATCCAGTCCGGGCAGGAAGATGACTTCACGCTGCGCAATCTGTCGGAAGTGCTGAGTGCACGCGAAGAATCAAGCAAGATCATGGGCCTGCTGCTCGCTGCCGTCGCCTCGGTGTCGCTGCTGGTCGGCGGCATCGGCATTATGAACATCATGCTGGTGTCGGTGACCGAGCGCACGCGAGAAATCGGTCTGCGCATGGCGGTCGGCGCACGTGGCCGCGACATTCTGACCCAGTTTCTGGTGGAGGCGATCACGCTGGCCTTGATCGGCGGTCTGCTCGGCATCGTGCTGGGTGTCGGCGGCTCATTGGCGATCGGCCGGTTTGTCGGCTGGCCGATTCAGCTCGGCATTGAACCGGTCGCGCTAGCCGTGGGCTTCTCCGCTGCGATCGGCATTTTTTTCGGATTTTATCCGGCGCGCAAGGCGTCACGACTGCTGCCGATTGAGGCACTTAGATACGAGTGATTGTGTAATTAGGTGATTAGGTGATTAGGTGATTGCGGTGAATATGGCCGAACACTTAATCACTTAATTACTTTATAACTCAATCACTACAGTAGAATCCTGTGATGGATCCCGCGCTGGCACTAAAAGCCCTGATCATGGGCATCGTCGAAGGTCTCACCGAATTTCTTCCGGTTTCCAGCACCGGCCACCTGATCATTGTCGGTGGTCTGCTCGATTTTCATGATGAAAAAGGCAAGGTGTTCGAGCTGGTGATCCAGACCGGCGCGATGCTGGCGGTGTGCTGGGAATTTCGCGCGCGTTTTCTCGGGGTCCTGACTGGACTGGCATTGCAGGCCCCGGCGCAACGTTTTGTGTTGAACCTGATCGCCGCGTTCATGCCGGCTGCAGTCATCGGACTTGCGTTCGGCAGCTTTATCAAGGGCCATCTGTTTCATGCCGTACCGGTAGCGATTGCGCTGATCGCCGGCGGCGTGATCATTCTCTGGGCTGAGGGCCGTGACCGGCCGGCTCGTATCGACGATGTGGATGTGATGACCTGGAAGGACGCGCTGAAGATCGGTTTTGCCCAGTCCTTCGCGCTGTTCCCCGGGGTGTCCCGCTCTGGAGCCACCATTATCGGCGGCATGCTGTTCGGGCTGTCGCGCCGTGCCGCTACGGAATTTTCGTTTTTTCTCGCAGTGCCGACGCTGGTGGCAGCCGGTTTATACGATCTTTATAAAAACCGTGCGCTGTTGTCGGCCGATGATCTGGGATTGTTCGGCATCGGCACGGTCACCGCGTTTGTTTCAGCCTTCGCCTGCATCCGCTGGCTGATGCGCTACGTGGCCAGTCACGACTTCCGGCCTTTTGCCTGGTACCGCATCGGCTTCGGGCTGTTTATCCTGATCAGCGCCTGGGCCGGTTGGGTGCGCTGGTAATTTCCTGCTGATGCCCGGTTTTAACCCTGGACCCACGGTAGGCCTGCAGCACGCCAGCCGCCGACGGTACTGCGGTGACCCTGGGCATCGCGGTCTCCTTCAAAACCTTCGAGCACGTTGTAACAATCGCCATAACCGGACTGCATCGCGACCATTGCTGCGTTGTGAGAGCGTCCGCCGCTGCGGCAGATAAACAATACCGGCGCATCGGCGGGAACCTGTTCAGCCAGTTGATCGGCAAACGCGGGGTTGGGCCGGTTGCCGGGATAGCTCAGCAGCTCGATTTCAACAGCACCGGGAATGCGCCCCACCCAATCCTGCTCGGCGCGGGTACGGACATCGACCAGGCGGGCGCCCGGCAGAGACTTCCACAACTCAAAAGCTTCGGCTGGCAGCAGTGCGCCGCTGTAGGGCAGGCCCATCTGGCTGGCACGTTCGGCGGCGGCGTCTAGAATGGCTTTGGTATTGCTCATTAGGGATTCCGGTGAAAAAAGCAAAGACAGGATTTTAACCGAGTGCGCAAACCATAACGTTGCACTATAATCGTGCACAATCTGCCTTGACGCACAATATCGGTGCATCTTTTTGGGGCGCATGGATTATTAGCTGTTTATATTCAAAAACCTAGGGATGCACCGCCTTGGTACACATCCTGCTCATACCGGGGCCGGAGCAACAAACTAAACCCCTTTCAATCATTCGCAATCGTTAGGAGAGTTAGATGGGAAGCACTGCCGATGTCATGAAGATGCTCAAGGACAACGAAGTCAAGTTCGTTGATCTCCGTTTTACCGACACCTTGGGCAAAGAACAGCACGTGTCCGTGCCGACCAAGATGTTTGGCGACGACAAGTTTACCGATGGCCACGCGTTTGACGGTTCGTCCATTGCCGGCTGGAAAGGCATTCAGGCTTCGGACATGCTGCTGATGCCGGATGCGGACAGCGCGCGCATGGACCCGTTTACCGACGAAGCGACCCTGATCCTGACCTGCGACGTGATTGAGCCCGCCGACGGCAAGGGTTACGACCGCGATCCGCGCTCGATCGCCAAACGCGGCGAGGCTTATCTGAAATCGACCGGCATCGGCGACACCGCCTATTTCGGTCCGGAACCTGAATTCTTCATTTTTGATTCGGTGACCTGGAAAATCGACATGTCCGGCGCTTCGGCCCGCGTACATACCTCGGAAGCCCCGTGGTCGTCCGGTGATGATATGGACGGCGGCAATATGGGCCATCGCCCGGCGATCAAGGGCGGTTATTTCCCCGTGCCGCCGGTGGATTCGCTGCAGGACATCCGTTCGGCGATGTGCCTGGCGCTTGAAGAACAGGGCGTGCCGGTTGAAGTACATCACCATGAAGTGGCGGCGCCGGGTCAGTGCGAGATCGGCACCCTGTTCTCCAGCCTGGTGAAACGCGCCGACTGGAACCAGATTCTCAAGTACACCGTGCACAACGTTGCCCATTCCTACGGCAAGACCGCGACCTTCATGCCGAAGCCCATCGTCGGCGACAACGGTTCGGGCATGCACGTGCACCAGTCGCTGTGGAAGGGCGGCCAGAACCTGTTCAGCGGCAACGGGTATGCCGGCCTGTCGGAACTCGCGCTGTATTACATCGGCGGCATCATCAAGCATGCCCGCGCGCTGAACGCGATTACCAATCCGGGCACCAACTCCTACAAGCGTCTGGTTCCGGGCTTTGAAGCGCCGATCAACCTCGCTTATTCCGCGAAAAACCGTTCGGCCTCGATCCGTATTCCGCACGTCGCCAATCCGAAAGCGCGCCGCATCGAAGTGCGCTTCCCGGATCCGACCGCGAATCCCTACCTGGCATTCACCGCGATGATGATGGCCGGCATCGACGGCATCCAGAACAAGATTCACCCCGGCGACGCCGTGGACAAGAATCTGTACGACCTGCCGCCGGAAGAAGCAAAAAAAGTGCCGAACGTGTGTTCGTCGCTGGACCAGGCGCTGGAATACCTCGACAAGGATCGCGAGTTCCTGACTCGCGGTGGTGTGTTCTCGAACGACATGATCGACGCCTACATCGAACTGAAGATGGCCGAAGTCACCGCGTTCCGCATGACCACGCATCCGCTCGAGTTCCAGATGTATTACAGCCTCTGATCGCATGTGCTGCGGCGAAAGGGCGGGCCAATGCCCGCCCTTTTGTTTTTCCGCAATGCAATTGCGAAATTTCCTTTGCTGACATAGACTTAGCCCGCTACCGTTCATGCTGCCCGTCAACCACACGGCTGATGCTTCCGTTGCAATCAACGGCGGCATGCGCGCTGAATTAACCGGGGCAATCGATGCGCTTGTTTGTGAGTTTTCTGTTGCTGATGGGGTTTATGAGTTCCGTGCACGCGGAGATCTACGAGTGCGTGGACAAAAGCGGCAACAAACGCTTCACCAACGTCAAATCCGAAGCAGGCGGCTGCAAGCCGATGAATCTGCCCGCGGTATCGAGCGTACCGGCGCCGAAAACCGGCGCAAAAGCGGCGGACGGACGCTCTGCAACGCCCGAAGGTTTTCCCCGGGTCGATCCGTCGACGCAGCAACAGCGCGATACCGGACGGCGCAAAATCCTCGAGCAGGAACTGGCCAACGAAGAGCAATTGCTCAACCAGGCGAAAAAGGAGCTTGCCGAGCAGGAATCCACCCGCTTGGGCAACGAACGCAATTACCAGCGTGTGCTCGAACGTCTGGAGCCGTACAAGAAAAAAGTGGCGCTGCACGAAAGCAATATCGCCAATCTGCGCAAGGAAATGTCCTCGCTGCGCTAGTCCCTCTGGCGGTGATCCTCCACAGCAGCATTGCATGTCCGGTCTGCCGCGAAAAAAATCGCGCTGAACGGCATGCTGGCCTGCATCTTGCTCTTGTCACGGGCAGGAACACACCATGAAGCCATCGGCGCTCAAC
The DNA here is from genome assembly GCA_030833315.1 of Burkholderiales bacterium. Taxonomy (GTDB): domain Bacteria; phylum Pseudomonadota; class Gammaproteobacteria; order Burkholderiales; family SG8-41. The sequence continues at coordinate 30,779 of JAURHM010000028.1, read as the reverse complement.
GGTCTGGATTTGCTGGCCACCGCCGTGGTTGTGGTGGATCAAAACCAGGTCGTGCTTTACATGAATCCAGCCGCAGAAAATCTGTTTGAAGCATCGCATACCAGCGCCAGCGGCCTGACGCTGGAACGTTTGCTCGGCGAAAACGCCGTGCTGGATGCGGCCATTGTCTACTCCCGCGTCAATCAGTCGAGCTATACCGAACATGAAATCGAAACTGCCGGCGGCAGCCGGCAGCGGCTGAATCTGGCCTGCACGGTGAGCCCTGCGGATTTCGGGTATGGCGAAGCCATGCTGCTGGAGTTCCGCCAGATTGATCAGCAATTGCGGGTGGAGCGCGAGGCGCGGCTGCTTGAGCAAAGCCAGGCGCATCGCGAACTGATCCGCAACCTCGCGCATGAGATCAAGAATCCGCTCGGCGGCATCCGCGGCGCCGCACAGTTGCTCGACCGTGAATTGGAGCGGCCGGGGCTGCATGAATACACCCAGGTCATCATCAAGGAATCGGACCGGCTGCAGGCTTTGATGGACCGGTTGCTGACACCGCACCGGCTGCCTTTGCCGGGACCGGTCAACATTCACGAAGTGCTCGAGCGCGTGCGCAGCGTGATGCTAGCCGAGTTCCCCGACATTGCCGTGCGTCGCGACTATGACATCAGCCTGCCCATGCTGACCGGTGACCGCGAACAGCTGATCCAGGCCGTGCTCAACATCGTGCGCAACGCAGCGCAGGCGATCAAAAGCTCGGGCATGGATCTGGCTCAGGGTGAAATCCGGTTGAAGTCGCGGGTTGCGCGGCAGGTCACGCTGGCACGCCGGCGTTTCCGCCATGCCGTGCAGATCGAAATCAGCGACAACGGCCCCGGCATCCCGGAAAACATGCGTGAGCGGGTGTTCCAGCCGCTGATTTCCGGCCGCGAAGGTGGCAGCGGTCTCGGGCTGACTATCGCCCATAACTTCATTACCCAGCACCGGGGAGCAATTACTTTCGACAGCGTCCCCGGCCGCACCTGCTTCACCCTGTTGTTGCCGGTGCAGGACGATCCGCGTGCCGGCACTCCGGTGCAACCTCACTGAGTGTGAAATAACATGAAACCTGTCTGGATCATTGACGACGACCGTTCGATACGCTGGGTATTCGAAAAGGCGCTGACGCGCGAGAACATTGCGTTCAAGGCGTTTTCTTCCGCGCGTGAAGCGCTGACGGCACTCGAAAGCGAAGTGCCGCAGGTGGTGGTCAGCGACATCCGCATGCCGGGAGAGTCAGGCTTGGAATTGCTGCAGCACGCAAAAATGCTGCATCCCTCGCTGCCGGTGATCATCATGACAGCCTACTCTGATCTGGAGAGTGCGGTGACCGCCTTCCAGGGCGGCGCTTATGAGTATCTGCCGAAACCGTTTGACGTCGATCATGCGGTCGAACTCATTCGCCGCGCGATGGATGAAAGCGTGCGTCAGGACACCGCGGGTGAAGTCAGTGAAGCTGTTCCGGAAATGCTGGGGCAGGCGCCGGCGATGCAGGAAGTCTTTCGTGCCATCGGCCGGCTGTCACAATCGCATGCGACGGTGATGATCACCGGTGAATCGGGCACGGGCAAGGAACTGGTCGCCAGCGCGCTGCACCGCCACAGCCCGCGTTCAGGCCGACCGTTTATTGCCATCAACACGGCTGCGATTCCGAAAGAATTGCTGGAATCCGAACTTTTCGGTCACGAGCGCGGCGCATTCACCGGCGCGCAGAACACGCGCCGTGGCCGTTTTGAGCAGGCCGAGGGCGGCACGCTGTTCCTCGACGAGATCGGCGACATGCCCCAGGAATTGCAGACGCGCCTGTTGCGCGTGCTGTCCGACGGCCATTTCTACCGCGTCGGCGGTCACCAGCCGATCAAGGCCAACGTGCGTGTCATTGCTGCAACCCACCAGGACCTGGAGTCACGCGTCAAACTGGGGCTGTTCCGCGAGGATCTGTTTCACCGCCTCAACGTAATCCGCCTGCGCCTGCCGCCGTTGCGTGAGCGCCGCGAGGATATTCCTTTGCTGGCGAAATACTTCCTGCAGAAAAGCGCGCGCGATCTTGGCGTCGAATCCAAGCGTCTGTCGGATGCGACGCTGAATTACATCGCCATGCAGGATCTGCCGGGCAATGTGCGTCAGCTGGAAAACCTGTGCCACTGGCTGACGGTGATGGCGCCTGCAGCGACCATCGAGGTCAAGGATTTGCCGCCGGAAATGCGCGCCGAATCCACTGTGGCCGGTGCCGAAGACTGGATTTCAGCGCTGGGCCGTGAAGCCGAACTGCGGCTGCATCGCGGTGAAACTGCGATCATGGACGAGCTGACACGCCAGTTCGAGAAAACACTGATTCTGAAAGCCTTGACCCAGACTGGCGGCCGGCGCATCGAGGCCGCGCAACTGCTCGGACTCGGACGCAACACGCTGACGCGCAAGATCCAGGAACTGAAAATCGAGCCGGGCCGCAGCGACGAAGCTTGATTTGCGGTTACGCGTTCCCGGTGTTGAATTCCGCAATCACCGGTGCGTGATCTGAAGGCCGCTCGTTAGCGCGTGGTTCGCTGTCGATGATTGATGAAGTGCAGACTGCAGCCAGTGCCGGCGATGCGAGTATGTGGTCGATGCGCATGCCCATCTTGCGGCGGAACGCGTTCATCCGGTAATCCCACCACGAATACGAACGTTCCGGCTGCGTGAACAGCCGGAAGGTGTCTTTCAGCCCCAGTTCATTCAGCCGCGCCAGTGCGGCACGCTCCGCATCACTGCATAACACCTTGCCTGCCCAGGCCTGCGGGTCATGGACATCGGCATCCGCCGGCGCGATGTTGTAATCCCCGAGCAAGGCCAGCGAAGGATGCTGCGTAATTTCCGCACGCAGCCACTCCGTCAGTGCATTCAGCCAGTTGAGCTTGTAACCGTATTTTTCGGATTCAACGGATTCGCCGTTGGGTACATAGACACAGACCACGCGCACGCCGTCGAGTGTTGCCGAAATCACGCGTTTCTGCGGGTCTTCGAATCCCGGAATGCCGATGCTAACAGCGCTGGCCGGCTTGCGCGAGAGGATCGCCACGCCGTTATAGGTTTTCTGCCCGCTGTATGCCACCTGATAGCCTGCGGCCATGATTTCTCCAGCAGGAAATTTTGCGTCTTCAGTTTTGGTTTCCTGCAGACACAGCGCATCCGGCGAATGTTTGCCCAGCCAGTCCAGCACCTGAGGCAGGCGGACTTTGAGTGAATTGACGTTCCAGGTGGCGAGTTTCATGGCGGACGGACCGGCGGGTTGATGGCAATGGTAATCATGGTACATCCCTGCTGTCATTTGGTACATAAGCGCATGTTTTATTGGTTTTATTGTTTCGCCCCGGTATTCCTGCAGTGCTGTTGCACCCGAATTGACTTAAATCAACACGGGGGCGGCCCGATTATTCAAACTGCAGTTTATAAATCGCATCAGTGATGCATCTTTGAGGCTTTCAAGGGGGGGGCGTATGCATATTTCCAGTCTGATTGTTCACGCCAGGCCCGGCATTGAAGCGCGTTTCCGCGCGCATCTGTCGGCGCTGGAGGGTGTCGAGCTTCATGCCGTTGCAGATGACGGCCGGATGATTATCACGATGGAAAGTGCCGATGACGCGGCAATCCGCATTACTTACGAGGCTATCGAGCGCCTTGATGGCGTGCTGTCGGTGGCCATGGTTTATCACCAGGTCGAATCCGATCCTGACAAGGAGATCTGACATGCAGCAGTTGACTCGTCGTGACTTCATCAAGGCCAGCGCGATCAGTGCGGCTTCCACAGTTGGAGGCATCAGCGTTCCCGGTGCCGAGGCGCTGGCACAGACCGCGGCGACGGACGGCGTGCGATGGGACAAAGGCGTCTGCCGTTACTGCGGCACAGGTTGCGGGGTATTGGTTGGCGTCCGCGACGGTCGCGTGGTGGCGACACAGGGCGACCCGGATGCGCCGGTCAACAAGGGGCTGAACTGCATCAAAGGGTACTTCCTGTCGAAAATCCAGTACGGCAAGGACCGGTTGACCCGGCCGATGCTGCGCATGAAAGACGGCAAGTTCGACAAGAACGGCGAGTTCCAGCCGATCTCCTGGAAGCAGGCGCTCGATATCATGGAAGAGAAATGCAAGGCGGCGCTGAAAACCAGCGGACCGCGCGCGATCGGCATGTTCGGTTCCGGGCAATGGACGATCTGGGAGGGTTACGCGGCTGCCAAACTGTTCAAGGCCGGTTTCCGTTCGAATAATCTAGATCCGAATGCGCGCCATTGTATGGCCTCTGCCGTTGCGGGCTTCATGCGCACCTTCGGCATCGACGAGCCGATGGGCTGTTATGACGACATGGAGCATGCCGATGCCTTCGTGCTGTGGGGCTCCAATATGGCGGAGATGCATCCGATCCTGTGGTCGCGCATTACCGACCGCCGGCTGACCGCCAAACACGTCAAGATGCACGTGCTATCGACGTTCACCCACCGCTCCTGCGAACTGGCCGACAGCGAGCTGATTTTCAAGCCGCAGAGTGATCTGGCGATCCTCAACTACATCTGCAATTACATCATCCAGAACGGCGCGGTGAACGAGGAGTTCGTCAAGCGCAACGTCAATTTCCGCAAAGGTGTCACCGACATCGGCTACGGTCTGCGGCCCAATCATCCGCTGGAACAGGTGGCCAACAACAACGGCTATCCCGGTGCTGACGGCAAGCCCAAGGGCAATCCGGACAACTCGGCGCCGATGACCTTTAACGAATTCAAGCAGTTCGTTTCCGAGTACACGCTCGACAAGGCGCATGAGATTTCCGGTGTGTCCAAGGACAAGCTGGAAGCGCTGGCCAGGGTCTATGCCGATCCGAAGACCAAGGTGGTGTCGTACTGGACCATGGGTTTCAACCAGCACACCCGCGGCACCTGGGTGAACAACATGATTTATAACGTGCACCTGCTGGTCGGCAAGATTTCCGAGCCGGGCAACGGGCCGTTCTCGCTGACCGGTCAGCCCTCGGCCTGCGGTACCGCGCGCGAAGTCGGCACCTTTGCGCATCGCCTGCCCGCCGACATGGTGGTGGTTAATCCCAAGCACCGCGCGATCAGCGAGAAGCTGTGGAAACTGCCCGAAGGCACGATCCCCGACTGGATCGGCCTGCACGCGGTCGCCCAGAGCCGGGCGCTCAAGGACGGCACACTCAAGTTCTATTGGAACACGACCACCAACAACATGCAGGCCGGTCCGAACATCAACGGTGAAATCTGGCCGGGATTTCGCAACCCCGCCGCGTTTGTCGTGGTCTCCGATGCGTACCCGACAGTGACCGCACTCGCGGCCGACCTGATCCTGCCTTCGGCGATGTGGACCGAAAAGGAAGGTGCTTTCGGTAATGCCGAGCGCCGCACCCAGTTCTGGCGTCAGCAGGTCAAGGCACCGGGCGAGGCGAAATCGGATCTCTGGCAATACGTTGAATTTTCCAAGCGTTTCCGCACCGAAGAAGTATGGCCGGCGGAGTTGATCGACAAGGCGCCGCAATACAAAGGCAAAACGCTGTACGACGTGCTGTATGCCAACGGCGCTGTCAACAAATTCCCGTTATCAGAAATCCAGAATGGATTTGATAACGATGAGGCAAAGGAATTCGGCTTCTACCTGCAAAAGGGCCTGTTCGAGGAGTACGCACAGTTCGGTCGTGGCCATGCCCATGACCTGGCGCCCTTCGACACCTATCACCGCGCGCGCGGTTTGCGCTGGCCAGTCGTCGACAACAAGGAAACCCTGTGGCGTTTCCGCGAGGGTTATGATCCTTACGTGAAAAAAGGCGAAGGCGTGAGGTTTTACGGCAAGCCCGACGGCAAGGCCTGGATTTTTGCGCTGCCGTACCAGCCGGCCGCCGAACAGCCGGATGGTGAATTCGATCTCTGGCTGTCGACCGGTCGCGTGCTGGAACACTGGCACACCGGAACGATGACCCGGCGCGTGCCTGAGCTGTACCGTGCGATGCCGGATGCCTGGCTGTACATGCATCCGGACGATGCGAAAAAGCGCGGCCTGCAACGAGGTGATTCAGTGAAGGTGATGACCCGCCGCGGCGAGGTGACCACGCGTGTGGAAACCCGCGGCCGCAACAAGCCGCCGGAGGGTCTGGTGTTCATGCCCTTCTTTGACGAGCACCGGCTCGTCAACAAGCTCACGCTGGATGCCACTTGCCCGATCTCCAAGGAGACCGATTTCAAGAAATGTGCCTGCAAGGTGGTGAAGGTTTAAGGGCCCATGTCCCGTCGCGTGCTGCGACGGGACCGTAAACGCAACGCCAATGACCTCACCTGAACAAACCCGCCGCAGCGAGCGCCGGGAATTCATGCTGGACACTGCGAAGATGGCCTGCGGTGTCGGCATGCTCGGTCTTGGCCTGGGTCTTTACGGCAAACAGGCGCGCGCTCTGCCGCCGGGAGCGATCCGTCCGCCGGGCGCGCTGAAAAAGGATGATTTTCTCGGCGCCTGCGTGCGGTGCGGCCTTTGCGTGCGCGATTGCCCGTATGACATTCTGTCGCTGGCGCGTCCCGGCCATGAAGTGGCGACCGGCACGCCGTTTTTTGTCGCCCGCAACAAACCCTGCGAGATGTGCGAGGACATTCCCTGCGTCAAAGCCTGTCCGACCGGCGCGCTGGATCCGGCGCTGACCGACATCACCAAGGCGAAAATGGGCCTGGCGGTACTGGTGGATCACGAAACCTGCCTCAATTTTCTCGGGCTGCGCTGCGATGTCTGTTATCGCGTGTGCCCGCTGATCGACAAGGCGATCACGCTGGAACTTCAGCACAATGAACGCACCAGCAAACACACACGTTTCCTGCCGACCGTGCATTCCGACCAGTGCACCGGCTGCGGCAAGTGCGAAGCGTCCTGCGTGCTCGAGGTCTCCGCAATCAAGGTCTACCCGGTGGCGCTGGCCAAAGGTGAGCCGGGTAGCCACTACCGCATTGGCTGGGAGGAAAAGCGCAAGGCCGGCAAATCACTGGTCGAGGATCGCAACATCATCGATTTACCCGATCGTCTGCCGGAAGGCGTGAAGCTGGAAGGGCACTCCGATCCCGGCGGCAGGCTGAAGAGCCGCATGTCTGACGAGGCGCCGCGATGACCGCCATCGGCATCGAAGCGATCCAGGCCAAAGGCTGGTGGGCCACGCATCGCTGGTTGCTGCTGCGCCGCCTGTCGCAGCTGTCGGTGATGGCGCTGTTCATGGCTGGACCCTGGCTGGGCCTCTGGCTGGTCAAAGGCAATCTTAATCACAGCCGCACGCTGGATGTGCTGCCGATGACCGATCCGCTGGTGCTGATACAGTCACTGGCCGCCGGACATGCCGTGGAACGCAATGCTCTGCTGGGTTTGGCTGTGGTGCTGCTGTTTTACCTGATCATTGGCGGCCGCGCGTACTGCTCATGGGTCTGCCCAGTCAATGTCGTTACCGATGCTGCGGCATGGTTGCGCCGGCGTATCGGCATCAGGGGTAGCGCGCATATCTCGCGCAGCGCGCGTTACTGGATACTGGGCATGACGCTGGCGCTGGCAGCGATTACCGGCAGCATTGCCTGGGAAATGATCAATCCGGTGTCGATGCTGCACAGGGGACTGATCTTCGGCATGGGCGCCGGCTGGATGGTAATCCTTGCGGTGCTTCTGTTTGATCTGTTCGTGATGAGCCGCGGCTGGTGCGGCCATCTCTGCCCGGTGGGCGCCTGTTTCAGCCTGATCGGCCGCTGGAGTTTGCTCCGCGTATCGGCGGAGCGCCGCGACAGCTGCAACAACTGCATGGATTGTTTCGCCGTGTGCCCCGAACCGCAGGTGTTGCGTTCGCCGCTGAAGGGGGCGGCCAAAGGCGCCGGTCCGGTAGTGATGTCGCCGAACTGCACCAATTGCGGCCGCTGCATTGATATCTGTTCCAAGGATGTTTTTACCCTGAGCAGCCGATTCAACAATCCCGTTTCCATGGCCGGCGTTTCTGCAACAGCGCCGAAATAATCATTCCATTTTTTCCGGTGAGGACTGCAACATGAAAAAGACCACAACAATAATCGTGCTGGCGCTGCTGTGTTCCGCCATTCTGGGGTGTGTCGGTGTCCAGCAGCTGCAGACCATGCGCGGCGCCGATGTGCCGGAGGCCGATCAGGCGCCGCAGGATCTGGCCTATCAGGGCAAGCGGCCCGGAGAGCTCAAGCTGATCGAGCGGACTTTCGAGGGTCAGCCGCCGCTGATCCCGCATGCAATTGCCAACTATGACGAAATCACGGTGACTGAAAACCCGTGCATCGAATGTCATATCAGCAATGATTTCAAAGGCAAGAAAATGCCGCGCGTCAGCAACACCCATCTTGTCGCGATTCCCACGGCGGCCGATCCCGAGCCGGTGCTGCACATGAACCGCTGGCAATGCAACAGCTGCCATGTGCCGCAGGTCGATGCCAAGCCGCTGGTCGAAAACAGCTTCCAGGGCCGCAGCGCCCGCTGAACGGGCGAATTGCGATCAGGGTGCCGGCGGGGGTGCAGCCGGCGCTGGCGCCGGAGTTGCATCGGGCGTTGCCGGCTGGGGTGGCGTTACGACCGTTGCCGCGGCCGGTTTGGCCGGCGGCCGAGCACCCGGGACGCTGCGCGGATAACCGGCGCCGTCGAGTGCGGCATCCCAGGTTTCTTCGCGGTAACCCCTCAGGGCTTCGCGGCCGACAAACAGCAGCGGTACTTCGAGCCGGCCGTTGGTGAGTTTTTTGTAGGCCTCAATGTCTTCCTGCGGATTTTTTTCAGTGTAGGGCAGGCCGCGGCGGTTCAGGTGGGCGCGCGCCTTGCTGCAGCTTTCACCGCAATCGGTGACATAAAAGGTCAGGGGAAAATCGCGCATCGCGCGTTGGACGCTGAAAGGCAGTTCGTTGGTTTCGATGACGCTGCCGCCGACGCTGCGTTTTTCCACCTTCTTGGCATTGGCTGGCGGCGGCGTGTCGCGCCATTCGACGCGGCCCTTGTCATCAACCCAGCGGTAGAGCTGCGCACCCTGCACGGTTCCGGTAGCCAGCAGTACCGCAATCAGAAAAACGATTCTGTTCATCAGCACCCCTCGCAAATTTGCATTCGGCTCAAGGCATCAGCAGCAGTACTGAATGATACCGCGTTGCACCGTTTATGCAGCCTGGAGCGCCATGCCGTTGTGCCGGAGCAGCGCGTCGATCTTTGGCGTCCGCCCGCGGAAGGCCACAAATGATTCCAGCGCAGGACGGCTGCCGCCGACCGCAAGGACCTCGTTCCAGAAGCGCATACCGGTAGCCGGATCAAGCACGCCGTTTTCCTCAAACAGGCTGTAGGCGTCGGCCGACAGCACTTCCGCCCATTTGTAGCTGTAGTAACCCGCGGCGTACCCGCCGGCGAAGATGTGCGAGAAATTGTTGGGAAAGCGGTTGTACTCGGGCGGGAACAGCACGGCGACTTCGCGCCGCACCTCGTCGAGCAACTGTTGGGGAGTTTGTTTTCCCGAAGGATCGAAGTCGTAATGCAATCGCAGGTCAAACAAAGAGAATTCGATCTGGCGCACAGTTTGCAGGCCGCTCTGGAAATTCTTGGCGGCGATGATCTTTTCGAACAGTGCGCGCGGCAGCGGCTGGCCGGTGTCGGCATGACGCGTCATCGGCTGCACGACGCCCCATTCCCAGCAGAAATTCTCCATGAACTGGCTGGGCAGCTCGACCGCGTCCCATTCAACGCCATTGATGCCGGACACGCCGAGGTAATCGACGCGGGTCAGCAGGTGATGCAGGCCATGGCCGAGTTCATGAAAAAGCGTGATCACTTCGTCATGGGTGAACAGCGCCGGTTTACCGCCGACCGGGGGTGAGAAGTTGCAGTTGAGGTAGGCCACCGGCGCCTGCGTGCCCGTGGGTGTGGAACGGCGGGTGATCGCATCGTCCATCCATGCACCGCCGCGTTTGCTATTACGGGCGTAAAGATCCAGATAGAACTGCCCGACCAGTTCACCCTTGCGATCCCGGATCGAGAAAAATTTGACGTCCCCGTGCCACTGCGGGGCCTCGGTCGGTGTAATGGTCAGTCCGTACAGCGTTTCGATCAGCTTGAACATGCCGGGCAGCACGGTGGTTTCCGGGAAATACTGCTTCACTTCGTTTTCCGAAAAGGCATAACGGGCGGCGCGCAGTTTTTCTGCGGCATACGGCACATCCCAGGCATCCAGCTTCGGCATGCCCAGTTCCTTGCGCGCGAATTCCTGCAGTTCAGCCAGATCGCGTTCGGCGTAGGGCTTGGCGCGTGCCGCCAGTTCGCGCAGGAACTCCAGCACCTGCGCCGGCGTTTCCGCCATTTTTGCTTCCAGTGAATATTCGGCGTAATTGGCGAAGCCGAGCAGCTGTGCCATTTCACGGCGCAGCCTGACGATGTCGGCGATCAGCGGCGTGTTGTCGAGTTTGGCATCGCCGAATTCGGAAGCACGCGTCACGTATGCGCGGTACAGGCGTTCGCGCAGTGCACAGTCGTCGGCGTACTGAATGACCGGCATGTACGACGGGGCGTGCAGGGTGAATTTCCAGCCTTCTTTGCCATCTGCAACTGCGGCTTCACGCGCCGCTTCTTTGGCATCGTCCGGCAATCCGGCAAGGCCGGTTTCATCGGTGACAAAATGCGACCAGGCATTGGTGGCGTCGAGCAGGTTGTCGCTGAAGCGTGAACCCAGCATCGACAGTTGATCGCGGATTTCGGTGTAACGCGGGCGTTTGTCCGCAGGCAGTTCTGCTCCGCCAAGACGGAAATCGCGCACTTCGTTGTCGACGATTTTTTTCTGCGCGGCACTGAGGCTGGCGTAAGCCGGGCTGGCACGCAGCGCCTTGAATTTGGCGTAAAGGCCTTCGTGCTGTCCGAGCTCGGTGTAGTACTGGGTGATTTTCGGCAGTGTCGCGTTATAGGCCTCACGCAGTTCAGCGCTGTTGACCACGGCGTTGAGATGGCCTACCTGTCCCCAGGCGCGGTGCAGGCGTTCGTTGGCGTCTTCCAGCGGACCGACGAAGTTCTCCCAGCCCGGCGCCGACGGGTCGGCGGCAACGCGGGTAATCAGCGCACGGTTTTCGATAAGCAACTGTTCAACGGCCGGCGCGACATCGGCGGGTTTGAAATCGGAAAAGCGGGGCAGCCCCGAAAAATCGAGTAAAGGATTCATGAGTGGTTTTCTGTTATCGACAGGGGGTGGCCGGTTCGACCACGGGAAACACGCTTAGTTTAACAGCAGGGCGCGGCTTACGGCGCAGCCTGAAGATATAACTTATTGATTTTAAAGTTATTTCTTTTCGTAAACCAGATTGCCACTGACCAAGGTGTGGGTCACGCGACCGCGCATCTCAAAACCGGAGAATGGCGTGTTCTTGCCCAGGCTGTACAGTGCTGAAGGCTCGACGCGCCAGTAAGCTTCGGGATCAAAAACGCAGACGTCCGCAGTCGCACCCGTCGCGAGATGCCCTGCATCAATGCCGAGGATGGAAGCCGGTTTGGCGGTGATGCGGTCGATGGCGACGGACAGCCCGAGCGACGATTCGGTTGCCCACTTCAGCGCCAGCGGCAGCAGCAGTTCAACGCCGGTTGCGCCGGGTTCGGCTTCGGAGAAGGGCAGTTGTTTGGCGTCTTCATCCACCGGCGTGTGGTCGGAACACAGCGCATCGATGGTGCCGTCGGCCAGTCCGGCGCGCAGCGCGTCGCGGTCACGCTGGCTGCGCAGCGGCGGGGTCAGATTGCAGTTCGGATCAAAGTAGCCGATGTCCATTTCCGACAAATGGGCGTGATGGATGCCGATGTCACAGGTTACGCGCAGGCCGCGGGCGCGGGCATCGCGCACCATTGCAACCCCTTCCGCCGATGACAGACGTGCAATGTGTAAACGGGCGCCGGTTTCACGCGCCATGATCAGAATGGTCGACAGTGCAACCGTTTCCGCGGTGACCGGAATCGACGGCAGGCCGAGGCGGGTCGAGACCTCACCTTCATGCGCCACGCCGTGTTTCGCCAGTGCGGGATCCTGCGCACGCAGCCACACCGGGAAGTCGAAGGTTGCCGCGTACTGCAGAGCATGCATCAGCACCTGGGTGTCGGCGAGCGGCGCTTCGGCCTGCGAAAACGCGACGCAGCCGGCATCACGCAACTCAGCCATCTCGGTGAGATTGGTGCCTTTGAGCGCGGTGGTCAGTGCGCCGATCGGGTAGACATGCGCCTGATTCAGATTCTTGGCGCTGAACTTGAGCATTTCCACCAGGCCCGGCTCGTCGAGCGGCGGATCGGTGTCGGGAGGGCAGGCCAGGCTGGTGACGCCGCCGGCAATCGCCGCTTTCATTTCGGTTTCGAGCGTTGCGAGATATTCGAAGCCCGGTTCGCGCAGGCGCACCGCGAGATCGACCAGGCCGGGGCAGACCACGCGGCCGGTGGCGTCGATGACGCGGTTGGCAGTGAAGCCCGCCGGGGCGTCACCGATGGCGACAATCTTGCCGGCGGCGACAAACACGTCACGTTTGGCGTCGATGCCGTTTTTCGGATCGATCAGGCGGCCGTTTTTGATATGGATTTTCATCGCGATCAGTTCCCGGCGAGGATGCTCATGACCGCCATGCGGATGGCGATGCCGAAGGTGACCTGGGGCAGGATTACCGACTGGCGGCCGTCGGCAACACTGGAGTCGATCTCCACGCCGCGGTTCATTGGCCCCGGATGGAGCACGATGGCGTCGGGTTTGGCCAGCGCCAGTTTGTCCTGGGTGAGGCCGTAGTATTTGAAAAATTCCTGCGCCGACGGCAGCAGGGCGCCTTTCATGCGTTCGTTCTGCAGGCGCAGCATCATCACCACATCAACATCCTTGAGTCCCTGACGCATGTCGGCATGGACCTGCACGCCGAGGCGGTCGACGTGAGCGGGCAGCAGTGTTTTCGGGCCGATGACGCGAATCTCGGGACAGCCCAGCGTGGTCAGCGCGTGGATCTGCGAACGCGCGACGCGCGAGTGCAGGATGTCGCCGATGATGGCCACACGCAGCTTGGTGAAATCGCCCTTGTAGTGGCGGATGGTGTACATGTCGAGCAGGCCCTGCGTCGGATGCGCATGGCGGCCGTCGCCGGCGTTGACGACATGGATGTCGGATGCGACATGTTTGGCGATCAGGTATGGCGCGCCGCTGGCGGCATGGCGCACGATGAACATGTCGGCCTGCATCGCCGACAGGTTGGCGACGGTGTCCAGCACGGTTTCGCCCTTGCTCTGCGAAGACACATTGATCGCCAGATTGATGACGTCGGCCGAAAGCCGCTTTGCGGCGATTTCGAATGTCGTGCGCGTGCGCGTGGAGGCTTCAAAGAACAGGTTGAACACTGCTTTGCCGCGCAGCAGGGGTACTTTCTTGACCTCGCGCTGGGTGACGCCGACAAAGGATTCCGCAGTATCGAGGATCTGCCGCAGGATGTCCGCAGGCAAACCTTCCAGCGACAGCAGGTGATGCAGTTCGCCGTTTTTGTTGAGTTGCGGATTTGCCGGATCAAGCCACATATTCAGTCCCGGGTCAGTTTCAGGGCAAGCCGGCCCTGGGGATCGCGTGTCAGTTCGATGCTTTCGCCGGGCGCCACGCTGACGTCGGCGCCGGAGAAATCAGCGGAAATCGGCAATTCGCGCCCACCGCGGTCGACCAGCGTTGCCAGACGGACGCGAGCGGGGCGGCCGTAGTCGAACAGCTCATTGACGGCGGCGCGGATGGTGCGTCCGGTGTAGAGCACGTCATCGACGATGATCACGTCGCAGCCGTCGATGTCGAAGGGGATGTCCGAGCTTTTCACGTTGCGCCGCAGACCCTTCTTGTTGAAGTCGTCGCGGTAAAACGAAACGTCGAGGGTGCCGAGGGGAAGTTGGAGGCCCAGCGCCTGATGCAGGCGTTCGGCGAGCCACACGCCGCCGGTATAAATACCCACTAGCCCGGTGTTCGGCCCGACAGCGGGCCGCATCCGGTCTGTCAGTGATGCGAGCAGTTGCTCGGCATCTGGGAGCGGGTTACCCGGCATGGCAGTGGCACATATGCGGGCGGTAGCCTAACACAATCACCCCGCTGTTAAAACGCCGTGGCACGGTTCAAGGCAGGTTTTTTTGGGGCGGCGTTTCGAACCAGCTGCGCAGGATTTCCGCGGCAGCCGCGGCATCGAGCATCGCCGCCCGGCGGTCCGCCTTGGTGCCGCCTTCACGCAGAGCGGCGTCGGCGGCATGTGAGGTCAGACGCTCGTCGATGAATTCAACCGGCAGATTGAAGCGGCCGTGCAGGCGCTGGCCGAAACGCCGGGCCAGCCGCCCGGTTTCGTGGACGCCGCCGTCATCGTGGCTGGCGACGCCCACCACCAGCAGCACCGGTTGCCACTCGGCAATCAGCGCGGCGATTTTGGCGAAACGGGTGTCGTTGTCTTCGGCGGCGATGACCGTCAGCGCATGGGCAATGCCCAGACTGATTTCACCGGTGGCGACGCCGATGCGCTGTTCGCCGAAATCGAACGCCAGTACTGAACCCTGCGCCGGTCGCGGATTCACGCGTGGCCGGCCACGTCCGACAGATTGGCGTAATCGACGCCGAGCAGCTGCATCGCCGCCGGCAGCCGCTCTTCGGCCGGAATGTCGAACAGGATGTCGTTGCGCGCCGGTACGGTGAGCCAGGCGTTCTGCGCCAGCTCATGTTCCAGCTGGCCCGGTGCCCAGCCGGCGTAACCCAGTGTCACCAGAATCTGTTCCGGGCCGTCGCCGCGGGCGAACGCCTCAAGGATGTCCTTGGATGTGGTCAGGCCGATGCTGTCGCCGATGGTCAGCGTCGACTGCCAGGCACCGACGGGACTGTGCAGCACAAAGCCGCGATCCACCTGGACCGGTCCGCCGAAATGCACGGGCACCCCCTTGAAGCCGCCGCGGTCCGGCAGAATTTTGACCTGCTCCAGCAGGCCCTGCAGATTCATGTCGGTCGGGCGGTTGACGACGATGCCCAGGGCACCGTTTTCGTTATGCTCGCATACCAGGGTCAACGTGCGCGCGAAATGCGGATCGACCATGGCGGGCATGGCGATTAGAAAGTGTTGGGTGAGGTCGACGCTGGTCATAAGTCGATCTATTGTAAAGCCGGGCCACGACAGCGACAATTGAAGTTCCATTTCATTGCACCGTCGCAGCATTCATCAGTTACCGATTTCCCTATGAGCCAGTTTGATGCCGCGCTGATGTGGTTCCGCCGCGATTTGCGCAGCGAGGACAACGCCGCGCTTTTTGCCGCCTTGAAAGACAGCCGGCGCGTTTATTGTGTCTTTGTCTATGACACTGAAATCCTGGATACCTTGCCATCGCGCAAGGACCGTCGCGTGGAATTCATCTGTCAGTCGGTGACGGAACTCGGCGAAGCGCTGGAAAAGGCCGGCGGGCAGTTGATCACACTGCACGGCGCGGCGCGGACGGAGATTCCGCGACTTGCAGCGTCGCTCGGAGTGCAAGCGGTTTACGCCAACCACGATTACGAACCGGCGGCGTTGACGCGCGATCAGGCGGTGACGCGTGCGCTGCAGGACGCAGGTATTGCTTTTCTGACCCGCAAGGATCAGGTTATTTTCGAGAAGGACGAAGTGCTCACTCTGGGCGGCACACCGTTCTCGGTGTTTACACCTTACAAAAATGCCTGGCTGAAAAAACTGGAGCCGTTTTTTGTAAAGGCGTATCCGGTCGAGCGTTTTGCAGCGCATCTCGCCAAAGCGCCTGTGCAACAACGCATGCTCGGTCTCGCCGACATCGGCTTCGAGCCGACCAATCTGCAGGAGCTGGGCATCAGCGGCGGCGCGGCGGCGGGGAAAAAACTGCTGGACGATTTTCTGCCGCGCATGGCGCGTTATCGCGACAGTCGTGATTTTCCGGCGAAAAAGGGACCGTCTTATCTGTCGGTCCATCTGCGTTTCGGTACGGTGTCGATCCGCGCGCTGGCGCGCGCTGCCTGGCCCGGCACCGGCGGTCCGTCCGGCGAAGGCCCTGCAACCTGGCTGTCGGAGCTGGTGTGGCGCGATTTTTATTTCATGATCCTGCACCATCATCCTCACGTGGTGTCGCGCGCATTCAAGCCGGCTTACGATGCCATTCAGTGGCCCAATGATGAAAAGCTGTTCGCGGCCTGGTGCGAGGGGCGAACCGGCTATCCGATTGTCGATGCAGCGATACGACAGCTCAACCAGACCGGCTATATGCACAACCGGCTACGCATGATCGCTGCGTCCTTCCTGGTCAAGGATCTGCATGTCGACTGGCGATGGGGTGAGAAATACTTTGCCGACCAGCTCAACGATTTTGATCTGGCCGCCAACAACGGTGGCTGGCAGTGGGCTGCTTCAACCGGTTGCGATGCGCAGCCCTATTTCCGTATTTTTAATCCGGTATCGCAGTCGGAAAAGTTCGATGCGGAAGGTGCATTTATCCGCCGCTATGTTCCGGAGCTTGCGGGCTGCGACAAACGCGCAATCCATGCGCCCTGGAACATGACGCTGCTGCAACAGCAGGGCGCCGGCGTGATCATCGGCAAGGACTACCCGGCGCCGGTGGTTGACCATGCCGCAGCCCGGCTGCAGACGCTCGAAATGTTCAAAGCCGTAAAAGGTTGAAGACGGGCCGAGCGCGTTTATTTGCGCCAAAAGGTCGGTGTAAGCACAACCAGTAGCGCAAACAGTTCCAGTCGTCCCAAAAGCATTGCGAATGAGCAGACCCAGGTCTGGAAATCGCTCAACACCGCAAAATTGGTGGCAGGCCCCACTTGATGCAGACCGGGACCGATGTTGTTAAGCGATGCAACAACAGCAGAAAAAGCCGTCATCGCATCAAGCCCGGTCAAGCTGAGAATCAGGGTCATCGACACCAGAAGCACGATCCAGATGAAGAAAAACCCCAGCACGGCAAAGACCACTTTGTCGGGTACAACTTGCCCTGCAATTTTCACCGGATTGATGGCATTCGGGTGGGCAAGCCCCTTGATTTCACGGTATACCTGTCGGTAAAGAATCATGGCCCGCATCATCTTGATGCCGCCGCCTGTTGATCCCGAGCAACTGAGAAAAGTGCCGAGGAAAAGAATCCACAGCGGAGCGAAAACCGGCCAGAGGTTGTAATCAGCAGTGGCGTAGCCAGTGGTGGTGCCGACGGATACGATGTTGAATGTGGCGTAACGTATGGCTGTCAATAGATCCGGATATACGTCGGCACTGTAAAGCAGCCAGGAAATGCCGGCGACGCTGCTTAGAATCACCAATATGAAATAGCGGGCCTCTGTATCGCGCGTATAAGGCGACAGGCTGCGCGTTCGCCAAACCACGAAATGAGTGGCGAAGTTGAGGCCAGCGAGCATCATGAAAATGATGGCAACAGCTTCTAATGCTGCAGAATTGAAGTGTCCGAAGCTGGCGTCATAAGATGAAAAACCACCCAAGGACAGCGTTGTGAAACTGTGGATCAGCGCGTCGATGGGCGTCATGCCTGCGGCGTAGTAAGCCAAGCCGCAAGCCAGGGTGAGGCCTGCGTAAATCAGCCAAAGTCCTTTGGCCGTTTGTGTCATACGGGGTGTCAACTGCTCATTTTTAATCGGCCCGGGGATTTCTGCCTTGGAAATCTGCCGGCCGCCGACGCCCAGCATGGGCAGAATGGCTACGACAAGAACGATCACGCCCATGCCGCCCAGCCACTGTAATTCGGCGCGCCACACGTTAATCGACGGCGGTAGCGTGTCCAATCCGATTAGCACAGTGGCGCCGGTTGCGGTCAAACCCGATACGGCTTCGAAATAGGCATCACTGAAAGACAGATCAGGTATGGCAAGCAGAAGAGGGACTGTTGCGAAAAGGGCGCCGCCCGTCCAAACCGCGATCACCAGCAGAATCCCTTCCCGCAAGCTTAATTCGTGTTTGTAACGCCGGGTCAGCAACCAGATCAGGGTGCCAACTGCGAAATTGAGGGCCATTGGGATGCCAAAGGCTTGCGCTGCGCCGTCATCTAAAGCGATCGAAATGGCGAGTGGAAGGGCGTGTGTCAGACTCATCGCCATGGCAATAAGTGCGGCCACCGGAGCTATTGAGAGCAGCCAGGACATTAACGAGGCCGTGCGGTGTATCTGGAAAGGAGTGTGGCTGTCGGCATTACAGGAAACCGACGCTGACCTGAAACAGGCGTTCTACTTTTGGCACTATTCGCTTGTTGATGGCGAATACGATCACGTGGTCATCGGTTTCGATGACCGTGTCGTGATGGGCGATCAGCACCTGATGTTCCCGCGTTACTGTGCTTCCGGACCCGGCTTCACGCTCGTGGATACGCACGATTGCGCCAATGGTTGCGCCTTTGGGTAAATCAATTTCTTCGATGCGGCGGCCGACGACCTTGGAGGATTTTGCGTCGCCGTGGGCGACGAGTTCCAGGGCTTCGGCTGCGCCGCGGCGCAGGCTGTGCACCGCGACGCAGTCGCCCTGGCGCACATGGGCAAGCAGCGTGCCGATGGTGGCCTGAGCCGGCGAGATCGCGATGTCAATCTGTCCGGCCTGCACCAGATTGACGTAGGAGCCGCGGTTGATCAGCGCGACGACGCGGCGTGCCCCCATACGTTTGGCGAGCAGCGACGACATGATGTTGTTCTCGTCGTCATTGGTCAGCGCGCAGTAAATGTCCATGTCACCGATGTTTTCGGTCTGCAGCAGTTCCTCGTCGGTAACGTCACCGACCAGCACCAGCGACTTGCCCAGGTCTGCGGCAAGGCGTTCCGCAGCGGGTTTGCTATATTCGATGATTTTGACGTCGTAACGGCTCTCGATGGCGCTGGCCAGGCGCCGGCCGATGTTCCCGCCGCCGCCGATCATCACGCGTTTCACCGGTTTGTCCATACGTCGCAGTTCGCGCATGACGCCGCGGATGTCTTCGGTGGCCGCAATGAAGAACACTTCATCGCCGACCTCGATCACGGTTGTTGCATTGGGAATGATCGGGCTGTCCTGGCGGAAAATTGCCGCCACCCGAGTGTCGAGGTTGGGCAGGTGCTTGCGGATGGTCTGCAGTTCCTTGCCAACCAGCGGTCCGCCGTGAAAAGCGCGCACCGCAACCAGGCTGACGCGGCCCTCGGCGAACTCCAGTACCTGCAGCGATTCCGGAAATTCGATCAGCTTGGCGATGTAATCGGTCAGTACCTGTTCCGGGCAGATTACGGTGTCAACCGCGAAATTTTCCGGCCTGAACATTTCCGGATGCGACAGGTAATCCGTTGCGCGGATGCGCGCGATCTTGGTCGGGATGTTGAACATCGTCGCCGCGAGCTTGCAGGCGACGAGATTGGTTTCGTCGCTTTGCGTGACGGCAAGCAGCATGTCGGCATCGCGCGCGCCGGCGCGTTCGAGGATTTCAGGGTGCCCGGCGTTGCCGGCAACGGTGCGCAGGTCGAGGCGGTCCTGCAGCTTGCGCAGGCGGCCGGCATCGGTATCCACCACGGTGATGTCATTGGCCTCGGACACCAGATTCTCGGCGACGGAGCTGCCGACCTGACCGGCTCCCAGGATGACGATGCGCAAAGCAGATTCTCCCCAGCGGATGGTCAAAGGCGCAAAGGCGCCGCAGTTCATCCGGAAAAAGAGCGCAATTGTATACCTGCAGCCCTGCAGGAGTGGCTTTGGCCGGGCGCTGCTATGGCATAATTCCGGTTTGGAAAAGACGTGCTAACCCATTGACTAGAATATATTTTCCGGACCTGATCCCGGACCACGGCCTGTGCCAGCTGCCGGTCGCCAAAGCCCATCACGTGGCCCATGTGCTGCGTCTGGCTCCGGGCGACGCGGTGACGCTTTTCGACGGGCAGGGCAATGCCTGGGATGCCGTGATCAGCAAATGCGCGCGCGGGGATGTCAGCGTGCAGCTGAAGGGCCGTCGCGGAGAAGACCGTGAATCACCGCTGCAGCTGACATTGGCGCAGGCGGTGTCCAGCGGCGAGCGCATGGACTACACCATCCAGAAAGCGGTCGAACTGGGTATCAGCGTCATCCAGCCGCTGATTGCCGAGCGCTGCGTGGTGCGGCTGTCGGGCGAGCGCGCCGCCAAGCGTGTGGCGCACTGGCAGGGCGTGGTTGCTGCATCCTGCGAACAGTGCGGTCGCAATCGGGTGCCGGTGGTCAAACCCCTGCTGTCTCTGCGCGACTGGCTGGATGAGGCCGCGGCGGGGGGCGGTACGCGGCTGCTGCTGGCGCCGGACGGGCCTGCGTTGCTGCGGGAACTGCCGCGACCTGCGAGCATGGTGACCGTGCTCGCCGGACCGGAAGGCGGATTTACCGCCAGCGAAGCGGCGGACGCGGTACGTTTTGGCTTTCAGCCGCTGCAGCTGGGACCGCGCATACTGCGTACCGAAACCGCGGCTGTGGCACTGCTGGCGGCGATGCAGGCGCTATGGGGTGATTTTTAGCATGCGGCTTTCCGCGCACCTGGAAACCGCATACCATCGATTGAATCAGGCGGTGCTGATTTGAAGACGCTGCAAGGGGAGACTTCCATTTCCACCCAGAAAGAACAGACCCGGGCCCGGCGGGATGCGGACAAACGGCAGGCCGCGCGTCCCAGGCTGTCCGCGCAGGACCGTTTTATTGACTGGTTCCAGTCGGTCGCGCCGTACATTCACGCCTTTCGCGGCAAGGTATTCGTCATTGCCTTCGGCGGCGAAGTAGTGGCCGACGGCCGCTTTTTCCACCTGACGCACGATCTGAACCTGCTCGCGGCGCTGGGCGTGAAGCTGGTGCTGGTTCACGGGTCGCGGCCGCAGATCGAGGCCAAGCTCAAGACGCAGAAGGTACGCAGCCGTTTCGCCGGCAAGTTGCGCATCACCGACGGGCTCGCGCTGGAAGCGGCGATGGAAGTCGCCGGCAAGCTGCGCGTACAGATCGAAGCGCTGCTGTCGATGGGGCTACCCAATTCACCGATGGCCGGCGCGCATATCCGCGTGGCCGGAGGCAACTTTGTCACCGCGCGTCCGATCGGCGTGGTCGACGGTGTTGACCTGATGCATACCGGTGAAGTCCGCAAGATTGATGCGGTCGCCATCGAGCGCCGGCTGAAGGATGATGATCTGGTGGTATTGCCGCCGCTTGGTTACTCGCCGACCGGTGAAGTGTTCAATCTGGCGATGGGTGATGTGGCCGCTGCGACCGCGGTGGCGCTGAAAGCCGACAAACTGATTTTCCTGATGGAATCCGCCGGCGTTGCCGGCCGCCGCGGTGAACTGTTGCGCGAACTCACCGTGCGCGAAGCGCAGGGTTTGCTGTCGAAGGGACGGGTGCAGTCCGAGGAAATGCAGTCCTATCTGCCGGCAGCGGTGCGCGCCTGCGAGCAGGGCGTCGGTCGCGCACATCTGATTTCCGGGCATCTCGACGACAGCCTGCTGCTGGAGCTGTTTACGCACAAGGGCGTCGGCACGCTGCTGACGCCGGACCCGATTGAAACGCTGCGCCATGCCAAGATCGACGACATCGGCGGCATTTTGGGTCTGCTGGAACCGCTCGAAGCCGACGGTATTCTGGTCAAGCGCAGTCGCGATCTGCTGGAAATGGAAATCGACCGCTTCTGGGTACTGGAGCATGATCGGATGATCATCGGCTGTGCCGCGCTGTATCCGTTTTCGGATGAGCGGGCGGGTGAACTCGCCGGTCTGGCAGTGCATCCGGATTTCCGCGGCCGCGGCGCCGGCGAGCGGCTGATGGAGGCCATTGAAAAGCGTGCCAAGGGATTGCGGCTGAAGCAGCTGTTTGTTCTGACCACCCGCGCCGAACACTGGTTCGTCGAACGCGGTTTTGTCGAAACCGGGGTCAGCGCCCTGCCGCAGAAAAAGAAAGAACTCTACAACTACCATCGCCGTTCGGTGGTGTTGACCAAGCGGCTCTGATGACGTCTGATCTATCGCAACAAATCCGTAATGTTTAAGTTTTATGATGGGAGCATAAGATGGCGCGTCAGGTAATGTGTGTGAAACTGAAGCGGGAAGCGGAGGGGCTGGATTTCCCGCCCTACCCCGGCGACCTGGGGCGGCGCGTGTTTGAAAACGTGTCGAAAGAGGCCTGGAAAAACTGGCTTGAGCAGCAAAAGATGCTGGTCAATGAAAACCGGCTGAATCTGGCGGACAAAAAAGCCCGTGATTATCTTGCGCAACAGATGGACCGGCACTTTTTCGGCGACGGCGCCGATGCTGCGGTGGGGTACGTTCCGCCGAAGCCCTGACCGTGGCCAAAGACCGTTCCTGTGAACGCGTCCTTGCGCCCCCGTCGCAAACCGGGCAAAACCGGATTTGCCCCCGAGTTCTACCTCAACCGAGAGCTCGGCCTGCTGTCGTTCAACCGCCGGGTGCTGGCGCAGGCGGAACACCGCGAACATCCGCTGCTGGAGCGTCTGCGCTTTCTGTGCATTGTCAGCAGTAATCTGGATGAATTCTTCGAGGTTCGCGTCGCCCGCCTGCATGCCGAGATCGAGGCGGGTACCGCGCCTATCGGTCCCGACCAGGCGCGTGCGGAACAGGTTTACCGGCAGGTGGCGCGCGAGGCGCATGAGCTGGTGGCACGGCAGTACGAGCTGCTCAACGAGGAAATCCTGCCCGGCATGGAACGGGAAGGCATCCGTTTTCTGCGGCGGAGTGAATTCACGCCGCAGCAGAACGAGTGGATCCGCAGCTATTTCAAGCGTGAAGTGATGCCGGTACTGACGCCGATAGGCCTCGATCCGGCGCATCCCTTTCCGCGCGTGCTCAACAAAAGTCTCAACTTTGCGGTCGAGCTGGAAGGCAAGGATGCCTTCGGCCGCAACTCAGGAATCGCCATCGTGCAGGCGCCGCGGGTGCTGCCGCGGGTGATCCGCCTGCCGCAGAGCGTTGCCGGCGTCGAATATGACTTCGTTTTTCTGTCGTCCGTGCTGCATGAACATGTCGGTGAACTGTTCAGCGGCATGAAGGTGCTGGGCTGTTACCAGTTCCGCCTGACGCGCAACAGCGAGCTGTTTGTTGACGACGAAGAGGTCAAGGATCTGCGCACTGCGCTGCGCGGTGAACTGCCGCACCGCCATTTCGGTGACGAGGTGCGTCTGGAAGTGGCCGACAGCTGTTCACAGTCGATTTCGCAGTTCCTGCTGCGTCAGTTCATGCTCGACGAGGAGGATTTCTACCGCGTCGACGGACCGGTGAATCTGGCCCGTGTGATCAGCGTGCCCGAATGGGTGGATCGTCCCGATCTCAAGTTCCCGCAGTTCCGGCCCGGCCTGCCCGAGCGCCTGCACCCGCAGTGCGACTTGTTCGAGGTGATCCGCGGCGGCGATGTGCTACTGCACCATCCCTATCAGTCCTTCCAGCCGGTGATCGCATTGCTGCAGCAGGCGGCGCGCGACCCCGCAGTTGCCGCGATCAAGATGACGGTGTACCGCACCGGCGCCGAATCCGAACTGATGGAAGTGCTGATCAGTGCCGCACGCAGCGGCAAGGAAGTGACTGTTGTTCTCGAACTGATGGCGCGTTTTGACGAGGAAGCCAACATTAACTGGGCGCAGCGCCTGGAAGAGGTCGGCGCTCACGTCGTCTACGGCGTTGTCGGTCACAAGACCCATGCCAAGATGCTGATGGTGGTGCGACGCGAAGGTGAAGGGCTGCGCCGGTATGTGCATCTTTCAACCGGTAATTACCATCCGCGCACCGCACGCATCTATACCGACTTCGGGCTGTTTACCTGCCATGAGGAAATCGGCAGTGATGTCGCCGATGTCTTCATGCAGTTGACCGGACTCGGCCGCGCTTCAAAACTGCGTCATCTGCTGCAGTCGCCGTTTACGCTTCACCGCGAAATGCTGCGTGCGATCGAAAACGAAACGGCAATCGCCACCGCCGGCCGCAAGGGCCAGATCATTGCCAAGATGAACGCGCTGCTCGAGCCGGAAGTCGTCGGCGCGCTGTACCGGGCTTCGCAGGCCGGCGTGCAGATCGACCTGATCGTTCGCGGCGTCTGCGCACTGCGCCCCGGCGTTGCCGGGCTTTCGGAAAACATCCGTGTACGGTCGGTGATCGGGCGTTTTCTCGAGCATACCCGCGTGTTTTATTTTCACAATGAAGGTGCTGAAAAGGTTTATCTGTCAAGCGCCGATTGGATGGGGCGTAATTTCTTCGGTCGCGTTGAAGTCTGTTTCCCCGTTCTCGATGCCATACTGCGCCAGCGCGTGATTGACGAAGGCCTGCGACCTTATCTCGATGACAACACGCGGGCCTGGGTCATGGGCGAAGACGGCCAGTACAGCTGCCAGATGCCGGCCCGCAGCAAGCCCTTCGGCGCGCAGGATCTGCTGCTCGAATCGCTGTCGCACAAACCCAGCGCATGAAACGGCGCGTCCGCGCGGCGCCGGCTGCTGCGGCCGGGCAGGAAATCGAACTCAAGCTGCGGGTACCGCCTGCGCGATTGCGCGCGCTGCTTGCATCACCATTGTTGCGCGCTGCGGTCACTGCACGCACCGTGCAGCTGGCCGCGACCTATTACGATACGCCGGATCTGCAGTTATGGCGCAAACACATCGCATTGCGGGTGCGGCGCGAAGGCCAGCGCTGGGTACAGGCCCTTAAGGGCGGCGGCAGCGTGGCTTCCGGTGTGCATACCCGGATGGAATTCGAGTCGGTGCTGCGCAGTGCACAGCCTGATCTTTCCGTGTTGCCGCGCAATGCCCTGACCAAAGTGCTGCGCGACGCAAACATCGCATCGACTTTGGTTCCGGTGCTCAGCACCGACATCAAACGCAGCCTGCGGCTGTTGACGCCGGCGCCGGGAGTCCTGATTGAAGTGGCCATCGATTTCGGCGAGATTCGCAGCGGCTTACGCCGAGAAAAGCTGTGCGAACTGGAACTCGAACTCAAGCAGGGGCCAGTGACGGCGTTGTTCGATCTGGCGCTGCAGTTGGCGGAACTGCATCCGCTGGAACTGGAGCAGCACTCCAAGGCCGAGCGAGGTTATGCGCTTTATGACGCGCAGTTCTCCGTGCCACAAAAGGCAGCGGCGGTAAGGCTGACGCGCCGCATGAGTGCGGGCGATGCGTTTCATTGCATCGCAGTCTCGACGCTGGCCCATATACAGGGCAATGCACGCGGCGTGCTGGATTCAGAAAATCCGGAGTATCTGCATCAGATGCGCGTCGGTCTGCGCCGTCTGCGTTGCGCGCTGGATCTGTTCCGCGAGCCGCTGGGTGATGCGCTGGCTGAACCCGCAGCGAAGCTGCGCACGATCAGCCAAGGCTTGGGATTGGCGCGGGACTGGGATGTACTGATCACCGAGACGCTGCCGCCAATGGCCGCAATGCCGAGCATCGCTAAACTGGCTGCAGCTTGCGCGCTGGCGCATCAGAATGCCCGGGGAAAAGCTAAAAAAACAATAAAAACAAATAGTTATACAATGACGATGCTGACCATCGGGCGCTGGCTGGTGACGCCGCGGACGATTGCCGATGCGTCATGGCGGGTTCCCGTTCGCCAAGCCGCCGCGCAAATCCTGTCGGCACGCCATGCGCAGGTAATCAAGCGCGGCCGGCGTCTGGCCGGACAATCGCCGGCGCAATTGCATGGTCTGCGTATCGCCGTCAAAAAACTCCGCTACGCCGTGGAATTTTTCAATCATTTGTTTCAGGTCAAGGCGATGGTGGAGCAACGTGCACGGCTGGAAAAACTGCAGGATATACTGGGCCGCATCAATGACGCGGTGACGCTGGAATCGCTGTTTGCAGCGGCAAGCCGCAATGCGCGTCGCTGGCCGGCCGCAGCGGCCGATGCGGTGATGCAGCAGCATCAGCAACTCGCCCTGCAGCAGCGCGAGCATCTGGCGTCAGCGTGGCAGCGTTATCGTGCGGCAGCGCAGCCGTGGACAATATCAAAGGGGCGCTGACAGTGCGTGTCCCCTGATCTTTCGGAGCTTGAATACGGTGGGCATGAATCTGATTCTGTGGCGGCATGCAGATGCCGAAGACGGCATTCCCGATGAACATCGCCGGCTGACGGCGAAGGGCCAAAAACAGGCGAAAAAAATGGCTACTTGGCTGGAGGCACATCTGCCTGCAGGCTGGCGGGTGATGGTCAGTCCCGCAACGCGTACCTGTGAAACGGCAGGGGCGCTCACTGCGGATTTTGTGATTGATTCCGCACTGTCGACTTCGGCCACACCGCAGGGCCTGCTCAAGGCCGCCGGCTGGCCGGACGGCCGCGGCACGGTCGTGGTGGTCGGTCATCAGCCGACGCTGGGTGCAGCGGCAGGTTTGGCGCTGACTGGCGTTATCCAGCCCTGGAACGTCAAAAAAGGCTCGATCTGGTGGCTTTCGCGCGACGACGAAGGCGGCATGACGGTGCGCGCCGTGCTGGCCCCGGGCATTCTCTAGGAGTGGCCATGTTTGAATCAGCCAGTCTCTCCCATCGCATTGAAAAAGCCGTCTACAAGCGCGAAGAACCGAAGCTGCGCCAGGCCTTGCTCAATGCCCAGTACGATCTCAAGCAGAGCGGCAAATTCGCCACGCTGATCCTGATCGCCGGCGTCGAGGGTGCGGGCAAAGGCGAGATGGTCAATCTGCTCAGTGAATGGATGGATCCGCGTCACATCGAGGTCCATGGATTTGCCGAGCCTTCCGATGAGGAAACTGAACGGCCGCGGGTCTGGCGCTACTGGCGCGCTTTGCCCCCCAAGGGAAAAATCGGCATTTTTTTCGGCGCCTGGCATACCCAGCCCATCCTCAACCGCGTGATGGGGCTCAGCAGCGAAGGGCAGTTCGACCAGGAAATCAGCGAAATTCTCCGGCTCGAACGCATGCTGCTCGACGAGGGTGTGTTGTTGCTGAAATTCTGGTTTCACCTGTCCAAGCCGCAGCAGAAAAAGCGGCTCCGCGAATTGGAGAAGGATACGGTAACCAGTTGGCGGGTCACCAAACAAGACTGGACCCTGTTCAAGAATTACGACAGTTTTGCCAAAGTTTGCGAGCCTTTCGTGCGCAAGACCAGCACCGCCGAAGCGCCGTGGCTGGTGGTGTCCGGTGCCGATGCGCGCTACCGCAGCCTGACTGTTGGCCGCACGCTATTGGCGGCGATGCGCGAGCGGCTCGATGACAAGCCAGTACCGCGCCTTCCGGATCGCACGCCGCCGCTGCTGCCTGCCATCGACAAGCTCAATGTACTGCGCGCGCTGCAGCTCGATCAGGAATTGTCGAAAAAGGCTTATACCGGTCAGCTGGAAGAACTGCAGGGGCGGCTCAACCGCCTTTTCCGTGATCCGCGGATGAAACAGATGACAGTGGTCGGTGTATTTGAAGGCAATGACGCGGCGGGCAAGGGCGGTGCCATCCGCCGCATTACCGCGGCGCTGGACGCACGCGCCTATCAGACGATCTCCGTCGCCGCACCGACCGAAGAAGAACGCGCGCAGCCTTACCTGTGGCGATTCTGGCGGCATATTCCGCGGCGCGGCCGTTTTGCGATTTTTGACCGTTCCTGGTACGGTCGTGTTCTGGTCGAGCGCGTCGAGGGTTTCTGCAAGGAAGCCGACTGGATGCGTGCCTATTCCGAGATCAATGATTTCGAACAGCAGCTCGCGCAGCACAACGTGCTGGTGGTGAAATTCTGGCTGGCGACCAGCAAGGAAGAACAGTACCGGCGCTTCAAGGAGCGGGAGAAGGTCGCCTTCAAGCGTTTCAAGATCACCGATGAAGACTGGCGCAACCGCAAGAAATGGGATCAGTATGAAACGTCGATCTGCGACATGGTCGACCGTACTTCGACGAATGTGTCACCGTGGACGCTGGTCGAAGCCAACAACAAGTATTACGCGCGGCTCAAGGTCCTGCGCACGCTGGCGGATGCCGTTGAAGCCGCGCTGGATCGAATCGAAAAGCCCAGAAAAAGCCGGGCAAAAAAAGGCGGAGCGGGCAAAAAACGCAAGTGACGGCCTGTGACCGCCTGTGACCGCCGTTACTCAGTCGGCGAGCGCCGCCTCCTGCGCCAGCACGATGTCGTCGAGTCCCGGCACACGGATGTCATGACCGATACGCGTCCATTCGGCGATTTCCTCGCGCAGCGCCGTTGCCGTCAGTGGATTGGACTCGAGCCAAGCCGCATCAAACACCAGCCGCAGCTTATCCCGCTGGATTTTGACCTCCAGCGGCGGGAAACGGGTATCCCGGCGGGCACGGCACAACACCGCGGCCAGCCGCAGCGCCAGCACCATGGCGCGTTCCTGCTCCGGCAGGATTTCCCAGGATTTTTTCAGTGAGCGCCGGTGGCTCAGCACAAGTGAGGCGAGGCGCTCCTGCTCGTCCCGTGAAAACCCCGGCATGTCGGCGTTGCTGACGATGTAAGCCGAATGTTTGTGATAACCGCTGTAGGCGACCGGAATGCCTATTTCGTGCAGGCGCGCGGCCCAACCCAGCATGCGGGGTGCCTCTTCGGTGATCGTATTACCGGCGAGTTTTTCGTACAGGGTCGCGGCAAAAGCGGCGACCCGCCGCGCCTGATGCGCATCGACGTGATAACGCTGCATGAACTGCTCGACGGTGACATCGCGCATATCGTGGTTGTGAAAGCGGCCGAGCATGTCGTAAAGGATGCCCTGGCGCATCGCGCCGGTGGCCGGCGTCATTTCGTCGATGTTCAGCTCGTCGAGTACCGCGTAAAGAATAGCCAGTCCGCCGATCAGAACCGGTTGGCGGTCGGCGCGCAGTCCGGGCAGTTCGATCGCCGACATGTCGCCGGCACGCAATAAGTGGCTGCGCAGCTTGTCGAGTCCGGCCAGCGTGATCTGTCCGTCGCTGTGGCCGCAGAGCTGCAGGATTTCGGCCAGCGAGCGGATGGTGCCGGAAGAGCCGACGGCCTGTTGCCAGTTGCCGCGGATATAGCTGCTGACAATGGGTTCGAGTTCGGCGCGTGCTGCCAGATCGGCTTCCTTGAGTGAGGATTTGGTGACACGGCCGTCGCGGAAATAACGCAGGCTGTACGACACGCAGCCCATGAACAGGCTTTCCAGCTTCAGCGGCTTGTAGCCGGTGCCGATGATGCACTCGGTGGATCCGCCGCCGATGTCGATGACCAGCCGCTTGTCGTGCGAGGGCGGCAGGCTGTGCGACACCCCCAGATAAATCAGCCGCGCTTCTTCGCGGCCGGCGACGACTTCGATCGGGAAGCCCAGCGCAGCACGCGCGCGGCGCAGGAATTGTTTGCTGTTCTTGGCAACGCGCAGCGTATTGGTACCAATGGCGCGTATGCCGTGCGGATCGAAGCCGCGCAGACGTTCGCCGAAGCGGGCGAGGCAGGCCAGCGCGCGTTCCTGCGATTCATCGTCAAGTTTTTTGTCCTTGCCGAGGCCAGCGCCCAGACGCACCGGTTCGCGCAGCGAGTCGAGCGGGAAGAACTGTTCGCCGGCAACGCGGGCGATCTGGCAGTGGAAAGAATTGGAGCCCAGATCGACAGCGGCAATGGTGGACTGCTCCGCCATTCAGAGTGATCCCTGCCGAATGGTTGTCCGAGTGTTCCGCATGGCCGCCCCGATTCGCAATATGCAAACGAGTGTACCACGCGGGCTTGTCAGCCGAGGGCTTCGCGTTCGAGTGTTTCGACGCTGGTGTGGCGGACGTCCTTGCCCTTGACCAGATAGACCACGTATTCGGACATGTTCTTCGCGTGGTCGCCGATGCGCTCGATCGATTTGGCGATGAACAGGATGTCGAGTGCGTGCGAAATCGTCCGCGGATCTTCCATCATGAAGGTGATCAGCTGGCGCAGGATGGCCTTGAATTCGGAATCGACCTGTTCATCCTGGCGCACCACTTTGGCGGCCACGGTAAGGTCCAGCCGGGCGAAGGCGTCGAGCGCATTGCGCAGCATGCCCAGCGCGATATCGGCGACATGCTGGATCTCCGCGGCACGCGGTATGGTCGGACGGCCGGCGCCGTACAGCGACAGCGTCATGCGTGCGATTTTTGCCGCCTCGTCGCCGATGCGTTCGAGATCGGTAATGGTCTTGACCACGGTCATGATCATGCGCAGGTCCTTGGCGGCGGGCTGGCGCCGCGCAATGACCGTACTGCATTCCTCGTCGATGGCCACTTCCAGCGCGTTGACGCGGTGGTCGTTGTTCATCACTTCGCGGGCGATGCCGACATGGCCTTCGGTCAGCGCCTGGATAGCGCGAATGATCTGTTGCTCGACCAGGCCGCCCATCTGCAGCACCCGCGAGCGGATTTCTTCGAGCTCGGTATCAAACTGCTTGAGGGTGTGGTCGGGCATGGTGGACTCCGCGGCGAAAGGGTGAACTTATAACGCTGAATTATGACAATTTGATGGCGGCCGCCGGGCGCAGGGTTTCCACCCCGTTTTTTCCCGCCAGCAGCAGCACATCGGCGGCGCGGCGTGCGAACAGGCCGTTGGTGACCACGCCGGTGATCTGGTTCAGCCGGGTTTCGAGGTTCGGCGGGTCGACGATGGTCAGATTGCGCACATCAAGGATCACATTGCCGTTATCAGTCACGAAATTGCTGCGCCATTCCGGCTGCCCGCCGAGTTTGACGATTTCGCGGGCAACGTAGGAGCGCGCCATCGGGATCACTTCCACCGGCAGCGGAAATTTGCCCAGGACATCCACCAGCTTCGAGGCATCGGCGATGCAAATGAACTGCCGCGCGACCGCGGCAACGATTTTTTCGCGGGTCAGCGC
>JAURHM010000038.1 GCA_030833315.1 Burkholderiales bacterium | reverse complement strand
CGCTGACGGCAACAAGCTGGCTGATGCCACAGAGTCGGCGATCGAAGCCGCGCTGGGCCAGCCGCTGAAGTGCAAATCCTCGGCCGGACTGGGTAAGGCGCGGCGCATGGATGATGCCGCGGGCCGCTATATTGAATTCTGCAAGAGCACCTTCCCGGCGAATCTCGACCTGCATGGTCTGCGTATTGCGGTGGATTGTGCGCACGGCGCCGGGTATCACATTGCGCCGCCGGTGTTTCATGAACTCGGCGCCGATGTGGTGACGGTTGGTGCGCAGCCGGACGGCTTTAATATCAACAAGGGCGTGGGTGCAACACACGCCGAGTCGCTGCAGCGTGCGGTCAAGCGATCAAAGGCCGACATCGGCATCGCGCTCGACGGCGACGGCGACCGCCTGATCATGGCCGATGCCAAAGGGCGCATTTACGACGGCGATGAACTGCTTTATGTGATCGCTTCGCATCGCAAGCGCGCACGCCAGTTGCGCGGCGGCGTGGTCGGCACGCAGATGACCAATCTGGCGATGGCGCAGGCGCTGGCGAAACTGAAAATTCCCTTCGAGCGCGCCAAGGTCGGTGACCGTTATGTGCTGGAGATGCTGCACAAACGCGGCTGGCAGATCGGCGGTGAGAATTCAGGGCATCTGATCTGCCTCGACCAGCACACCACGGGTGATGCCATCGTGTCGGCCTTGCAGGTGCTGCAGGCGCTGATCGCTGCGGACAAAACGCTGGACCAAGCTGTTGATTTCAATCTTTATCCGCAGGTGCTGGTGAATGTGCGGCTGGCCGGCGGCTCGGCGCGCGACATCGTTGCCGCACCGGCCGTGCAGAAGGCGGTAACCGCAGCTGAAAAAACGCTGGGCAATGCCGGGCGCGTGCTGCTGCGACCCTCCGGTACCGAGCCGGTGATTCGTGTGATGGTCGAAGGAAAATCGCGCGGGCCAGTCACTCAGCTGGCGAAAAAGATCGCCCAGGCTGTTCAGGCGGAATCCAAGTAACTAATTGTTTTTTTATGAATTAATTTTTAATTGACGGGTTTTTAATATTTCCATATTATTGGAAATATGAAAAATAAAGATGCCGTGACTGCCTTGGGTGCGCTGGCGCATGAATCGCGCCTCGCCATCTACCGCCTGCTGGTTGCTGCCGGTCACGAAGGCCTTGCGGCCGGTGTCATCGCCGAGCGGCTGCATTTGCCGCCGGCGACGCTGTCTTTTCATCTGAAAGAACTCAGCCATGCCGGCCTCGCCATCTCGCGTCAGGAGGGCCGCTATGTCATCTATACAGCCAATTTCGGCAATGCACTGAAGCTGGTGAATTACCTGACTGAAAACTGCTGTGGCGGCAATTCCTACCTGCCGGAGTGCGCTGCGGTTCCGGCGGCGGCTGAAACAGCGAACTGATTCCAGTGGCAAGTAAAACGGGGAAACAACAATGACGGAAGCAAAAACCTACAACGTGCTGTTTCTGTGCACGGGCAATTCGGCGCGCAGCATACTCGGAGAGGCGCTGCTCAACAGCATGGGAGCGGGGCGTTTTCGCGCCTGGAGCGCGGGAAGTCATCCCAAGGGTGAGCCGCATCCGCTGGCGCTGGAACTGCTGCGGCAGAAGGGGCTGCCGGTTGAAGGACTGCGCAGCAAGAGCTGGGATGAGTTTGCACAGGCCGGCGCACCGCAGTTCGATTTCATTTTCACGGTCTGTGACAACGCCGCCGGCGAGGTCTGTCCGGTATGGCTCGGTCATCCGATGACTGCGCACTGGGGGATTCCCGATCCTGCGGCCGCCACCGGCAGCGAAGACGAGCGGCGCAAGGCCTTCCTGACCGCGTATACGCAGCTGGCGAGCCGGCTCAACATGTTCATCCATCTGCCGCTGGCCAGTCTCGACAAGATGACTTTGCAGAAAAGCCTGAGCGGCATCGGCGCGGATCCGCACGCATGAATCTGTTCGAACGCTGGCTGACGTTGTGGGTGTTTTTGTGCATTGTTGCCGGCGTGGCGCTGGGGCAGCTGTTTCCGGGGTTGTTCCAGGCGATTGGCCGAATTGAATACGCGCAGGTCAATCTGCCGGTCGGCCTGCTGATCTGGGTGATGATCATCCCGATGCTGTTGCGCATCGACTTTGCCGCACTCGGGCAGGTACGCTCGCACTGGCGCGGCATCGGCGTGACGCTGTTCATCAACTGGGCGGTCAAACCGTTTTCGATGGCGCTGCTCGGCTGGATTTTTGTGCGTCACCTGTTTGCGCCGTTGCTGCCGGCCGAACAGCTCGACAGTTACGTCGCCGGGCTGATTCTGCTCGCCGCGGCGCCTTGCACCGCGATGGTCTTTGTGTGGAGCCGCCTGACCGGCGGTGACCCTTATTTCACGCTGTCGCAGGTGGCGCTGAACGACGTCATCATGGTCATTGCTTTCGCGCCCATCGTCGCACTGCTGCTGGGTGTCGCATCGATCAGTGTGCCCTGGGACACGCTGCTGATGTCGGTGGCGCTGTATATCGTCGTCCCGCTGGCGCTGGCCCAACTGTGGCGGCGACAGGCGCTGGCGGGCGGTCAGCCTGCGCTGGACGGGCTGCTGTCGCGCCTGCAGCCCTGGTCGGTGATTGCGCTGCTGCTGATGCTGGTGCTGCTGTTCGGTTTTCAGGGCACGGCGATTCTGGCGCAGCCGCTGGTCATTGCACTTCTCGCGGTGCCGATCCTGATCCAGGTGCTGTTCAACTCGGGGCTGGCCTACTGGCTCAACCGCCGGCTGGGGGAGAAACACAGTGTCGCCTGTCCCTCGGCGCTGATCGGCGCCTCCAATTTTTTCGAGCTGGCCGTGGCGGCGGCGATCAGCCTCTTCGGTTTCGAATCCGGTGCGGCGCTGGCGACCGTTGTTGGCGTACTGATCGAAGTCCCGGTGATGCTGCTGGTGGTCCGGGTCGTCAACTCCAGCCGCGGCTGGTATGAGCGTGGCGCCCAGTCCTGAAGCTGACTCGTTTTTCTCCTGTCATAAAGCTGTAACGGTGCGCGACTAACATCTACGCATCACTCAGCAATGACCGACGAAACAAGAATGTCACAGGAGAAAGAGCGTATGAAATTATTCAATAAAATCAATGTGATGGCGGCTGTTGCCGCTATCGGCGTCGTGACTGCTGCTGCAGCCGCGGAAATCACCGGTGCCGGCGCCACGTTCCCGGCGCCGATTTATTCGAAATGGGCCGACGCCTACCAGAAGGCGACCGGACACAAACTGAATTACCAGTCCATCGGTTCGGGCGGCGGCATCAAGCAGATCATGGCCAAAACCGTCGACTTCGGCGCTTCTGACATGCCGCTGAAACCGGAAGATCTGGAAAAAAACGGCATGATCCAGTTCCCCACGGTGATGGGTGGCGTGGTGCCGGTGGTGAATATCCCGGGCATCAAGCCGGGTGATCTGAAGCTGACCGGCGAAGTCCTGGCCAACATCTATCTCGGCAAAATCACCAAATGGAATGACAAGGCGATTACCGACCTGAATCCCGGCCTGCCGCTGATGGCGCAGGATGTCGCCGTGGTGCGTCGCGCCGACGGTTCCGGAACGACCTTCCTGTTCACCAATTACCTGTCGAAAGTCAGCGGTGAATGGAAGCAGAAGGTCGGTGAAGGCACCGCGGTGCAGTGGCCGCTGGGGCTCGGCGGCAAGGGCAATGAAGGCGTGTCGGCCTTTGTCCAGCGGGTTGCCGGCGCAATCGGTTACGTCGAATTTGCCTACGCCAAACAAAACAAGATCGCACATGCCCAGCTGCAGAATGCCGACAAGGTGTTTGTGCAGCCCGATGACCTCGCATTCAAGGCGGCGGCGGCAGGCGCGGACTGGAGCAAGTCGGCTTTTTACGAAATCCTCACCAACCAGCCGGGAAAGGCGTCGTGGCCGATCACCGGAGCGACCTTCATCCTGCTGCACAAGGTGCAGCACAAGCCGGCGCAGGGCGTGGAAACGCTGAAATTCTTTGACTGGGCCTTCAAGAACGGCGACCAGCAGGCGACTGAACTGGAATACGTGCCGATGCCGGACAGCGTGGTCAAGCTGATCGGCGCCACCTGGGCGGCGAACGTCAAGGATGGTTCGGGCAAGGCACTCTGGCCGGCAAAGTAAAGAGCCATTCAAGGGCGCATTTGTGAGCGGCACCATGCGTGATGACGTCGGTGCCGCTTTTTTGGCTCTCCCAAAAGGACTATGATGGACGCCACCGCAGTGAGCCCGGCATTTTCCGTGACAAGCGACAGCGCCGACAAAACCAGAAAACAACAGACGCCGGGGCCAAATGCCGCAGGCAAAAGCAACCGCTTCGGCGACACGCTTTTTTTCAACCTGACCCGGGCGTTTGCGGTGCTGACGCTGGTGACCCTCGCCGGCATCATCATCTCGCTGTTTGTCAGCGCCTGGCCGTCCATCGAGAAATTCGGACTGTCGTACTTGTGGACTGCGGAGTGGAATCCGCCGATGGACCGTTTCGGTGCGCTGATCCCGATTTACGGCACCATCGTGACCTCTCTGATCGCTTTGATAATTGCCGTTCCGGTGAGTTTCGGTATCGCGCTGTTCCTGACCGAATTGTCGCCGCTGTGGCTGCGCCGTCCGCTGGGTACGGCAATCGAGTTGCTGGCCGCCATTCCGAGCATTGTTTACGGCATGTGGGGGCTGCTGGTGTTTGCGCCGCTGTTTGGTGAATACGTGCAGCCCTTTCTTGCCGCCACGCTGGGCAAGATTCCGGTGATCGGCAATCTGTTCAGCGGGCCGTCGCTGGGCATCGGCATTCTTTGCGCCGGGGTCATCCTGGCGATCATGATCATTCCCTTCATTGCAGCAGTGATGCGCGACGTGTTCGAGGTGACGCCGTCGCTACTCAAGGAATCCGCCTTCGGTCTGGGGGCGACCACCTGGGAAGTGGTCTGGGGCGTGGTGCTGCCCTATACCAAGGTCGGCGTCGTCGGCGGCATCATGCTGGGACTGGGGCGCGCTCTGGGCGAGACCATGGCGGTAACCTTTGTCATCGGCAATACCAATTTCCTCAATAACGCA
Source organism: Burkholderiales bacterium (assembly GCA_030833315.1). Classification (GTDB taxonomy): domain Bacteria; phylum Pseudomonadota; class Gammaproteobacteria; order Burkholderiales; family SG8-41. The sequence goes on along the minus strand of JAURHM010000038.1, from coordinate 27,325 downwards.
TCGCTGTTTTCGCCGGGCAACAGCATCACCTCGGCGCTGGCCAACGAGTTCCAGGAGGCGAGCACCGGCCTGCATTCCGCAGCGCTGATCGAACTTGGCCTGATCCTTTTTCTGATCACCTTCATCGTGCTGTCGGCCTCGAAGCTGCTGCTGGTCAAGCTGTCGCGTCACGAAGGCGCAAAGACCTGATCATGAATCTGCGCGCACGAAGAAAACTCATCAACAGCACGGCGCTGATGCTGTCGATGACAGCCATGGCCTTCGGCCTGTTCTGGCTGCTGTGGATCCTGTTCGAGGTGCTGCGTCTCGGCGTCGGCGGGCTTTCACCGGACCTGTTCACTAAAATGACGCCGCCGCCTGGCGGCGACGGCGGTCTGCTCAATGCGATTGCCGGCAGTCTGGTGATGGTCGGGTTGGCGACCTTTGTCGGTACGCCCATCGGCATCCTCGCCGGCATTTATCTGGCGGAGTACGGGCAGCGCGGCTGGCTGGGTGCCGTGACGCGTTTCATCAACGACATCCTGCTATCCGCGCCGTCGATCGTCATCGGTCTGTTTGTCTACGCCATCCTGGTGATCCAGATGAAGGGTTTCTCGGGTATTGCGGGCGTGGTCGCCCTGGCGCTGCTGGTGATTCCGGTCGTGGTGCGCACGACCGAGAACATGCTGCTACTGGTGCCCAACAGCCTGCGCGAGGCGGCTTTTGCGCTCGGCGCACAGAAGTGGAAAGTCATTTGTCTGGTCACCGCGCGCGCCGCGAGGGCGGGGATCGTCACTGGCGTGCTGCTGGCGGTGGCGAGGATTGCCGGCGAAACCGCGCCGCTGCTGTTCACCGCGCTGTCCAACCAGTTCTGGACAATCAACCTGCTCGAGCCGATGGCGAACCTGCCGGTGACCATTTTCAAATTCGCCATGAGTCCTTTCGTCGACTGGCAGCGTCTCGCTTGGGCGGGCGTTTTCCTGATCACGATGGGTGTGCTGGCGCTGAACATCATTGCCCGGGTCCTGTTCAAAGAGGAAATCAAACGGTGAGCACGTCAATGTCATTTGCAGTGGCGCGGGGGCGCGAGCAGTCTACGATTTCCGGCAATCTCGACCCGGCGCTCGAGCATTGCCAGATTTCGGCGAGGAATTTCAATTTCTACTACGGCAAGTTCCACGCGCTCAAAGACATTAATCTCGACATCTACAAAAACCGGGTGACTGCCTTCATCGGCCCCTCGGGCTGCGGCAAATCGACGCTGCTGCGTACTTTCAACCGCATGTACCAACTGTATCCGGAGCAGCGCGCTGAAGGGCAGTTGCTGATGGATGGACGCAATGTGCTCGACCGCGACATCGATCTGATTGACCTGCGGGCCCGCGTCGGCATGGTGTTCCAGAAGCCGACGCCGTTCCCGATGTCGATTTTCGAGAACATCGCCTTTGGCGTGTCAATGCATGAAAAGCTGCCGCGCGGCCTGATGCAGGAGCGTGTGGAATGGGCGCTGCGCAAAGGCGCGCTTTGGGACGAGGTCAAGGATAAGCTCAACCAGAGCGGCATGAGTCTTTCGGGCGGTCAGCAGCAGCGCTTGTGCATCGCGCGTTGCATAGCAGTCAAACCTGATGTCATCCTGCTCGACGAGCCAACTTCGGCGCTGGATCCGATTTCGACGGCGCGCATCGAGGAGTTGATCACTGAACTGAAAAAGGATTTCACGATCGCCATCGTGACCCATAACATGCAGCAGGCGGCGCGCGTGTCCGACTACACGGCGTACATGTATCTGGGTGAACTGATCGAAGTCGGGCCGACCGACGGTATCTTCATCAAGCCCAAAAACAAGGCGACGGAAGACTACATTACCGGCCGCTTCGGCTAGCGCTCCCCCGGGGTTTCCTGGGAATTTCAGCCGCTATCGGGAATTGCCCCGTCCTGCCGGGGTCAAACCGGTATCCCTGTACCGTGCGCTTCGGGTACAATATTCCGATTACCCGATTTAATGATAATTTATCAATGAAAAACAATGACTTGGCGCTGGTCCGCGGCAGCTTGGTGGCAATTGTCACGCCGATGGAAGAGGACGGCAGTCTGGACCTTGCCGCATTTCGCAAACTGATCGACTGGCATATTGCCGAAGGCACCGACGGCATCGTTGTTGTCGGAACCACAGGAGAGTCGCCGACGGTGGATGTGGAAGAGCACGGTTTGCTGATTGAAACCGCGGTCAACCATGCCGCAAACCGTATTCCGGTCATTGCCGGCACCGGCGCCAATTCCACCCGCGAAGCGATCGAACTGTCGAAATTCGCCAAGAGTGCGGGCGCGATGATGAGTCTTTCCGTCGTGCCGTATTACAACAAGCCGACGCAGGAAGGTCTTTACCGTCATTTCAAGGCTATCGCCGAAGCGGTGGATATTCCGCAGATTCTTTATAACGTGCCAGGCCGCACCGTAGCCGATATGTCGAATGACACCGTGCTGCGTCTGGCGCAGGTGCCGGGCATCGTCGGTATCAAGGATGCAACCGGCAATCTCGACCGCGGCACCGATCTGCTGCGCCGCAAGCCGGCGTCTTTCCGCGTGTTCAGCGGCGATGACGCCACCGGTATCGCGTTGATGCTGCTGGGCGGTGACGGCGTCATTTCGGTGACTTCCAATGTGGCGCCCCGTCAGATGCGCGAAATGTGCGATGCGGCCCTCGGCGGCAACGCAGCCAAGGCGGTTGAACTTAACAACCGCCTGCTCGGACTGCACCGCCATCTGTTCTGTGAGGCCAACCCGATCCCGGTCAAGTGGGCGGTGCAGCAGCTCGGTTTGATGAAAGGCGGCATCCGTTTGCCGCTGACAACGCTGTCCCCGGATTGCCATGAACTGGTGCTTGGGGCGATGAAACAGGCTGGTGTTACGGCCGTTGCAGGAGGTCAGCGTCATGCAGTGGCATAAATCACCGGTTATCGCTCTTGCACTGGCTGCAGGTTTTGCCCTGGGTGCATGCAGTTCCTTTGATATCCCCAGCAAGAAGATCGATTACAAATCGACCACCAAGCTGCCGCAGCTGGATATTCCGCCGGATCTGGTGCGGCCGGGTGGCGATGACCGCTTTGTCGTGCCGGACGGTCCGCCCAAAAGCACGGCGACTTTCTCGGATTACAGCAAGGACCGCGCCGGAAAACCGGCTATCGCTTCCGTGGGCGGATCTGCGGTACTGCCCAGCGTCGACAACGTACGCATCGATCGTTCGGGTACTCAGCGTTGGCTGGTGGTTCCGGGTACGCCGGACAAGCTGTGGTCTGTGGTGAAGGAGTTCTGGCAGGAAACCGGTTTTGTCATCAATACGGAATCACCGGAAGCCGGCGTCATGGAAACCGACTGGTCGGAAAACCGCGCCAAGATTCCCCGGTCCGGTTTATCCGGAATAATTGGCCGGGCGCTCGACAGTATCTATTCGACCGCCGAGCGCGACAAATTCCGCACCAGGCTTGAACGCGGCACGCAGCCCGGTACCACCGAGATTTACATCAGCCATCGCGGCATGGAAGAGATTTTTATCAACGAATACAAGGATCAGATGCGCTGGCAACCGCGCAAGCCTGATCCTGATCTCGAAGCCGAAATGCTGCGCAAGCTGATGGTGCGTTTCGGTGTTGAAGACAGTCGCGCCAAGAACCAGATTGCCAGCGCCGCCCCGCAACTGCAGGCGAAAATCAATCGCGGCGCAGATGGTGACCTGCTGGCGCTGAATGATCCGTTTGACCGCGCCTGGCGTCGTGTCGGCCTGGCGCTGGACCGCGTGGGATTTACCGTTGAAGACCGTGACCGTTCCAAGGGCGTATATTTCGTGCGCTACATCGACCCTGATGCCGACGTCAAAACCACCGAGGACAAGGGCTGGTTCTCCAGGTTCAAGTTCTGGAGCAGTTCCTCCAAGCCGCAGAGCAGGGAGCAGTACCGCATTCTGGTCAAGGAGTCTGCTGCGGTTACCAAAGTCCAGGTTCTTGACAAGGACGGCGGGCGCGTCAAGTCGGATACCGCAGGCCGGATCCTCACCCTGTTATTCGATCAGTTGAAGTGAGGCCTGCTGTTGGCGTCAAGACAGTACTGCTGGCGAACCGCTGCGCCACAGTTTTTTTCCGATGATCCGCTTTGCATCGCTGGGCAGCGGCAGCGAAGGTAATGCACTGCTGGTAGAGTCGGGCCGTTCGCGCCTGCTGCTGGATTGCGGTTTCAGTGTTGCCGAGACTGTGCGGAGGCTGGAGCGGCTGGATATCGCTCCGGAATCACTGGATGCCATCCTGGTCACTCACGAACATGATGATCATGTCGGCGGTGTTGCCCGGTTTGCTCGGCGTTATGGCACGACGGTCTATCTTTCCCATGGCACCTGCATGGCAGTTGCGGACAAGGAGCAGTTCGCTGACAGGGTCATCATCGACAGCCATACGCCGTTTGCCGTTGGCGATATTGAGGTCATGCCCTATCCCGTACCGCACGACGCCCGGGAACCCACGCAATTCGTTTTTGGCGACGGTGCGGCCCGGCTTGGCGTGCTGACCGATGCCGGCGCTTCGACGCCGCACATCGAGATGATGCTGTCGGGGCTGGATGCGCTGGTCATTGAATGCAATCACGATCGCGAGCTGCTGCTCAACAGCGCATATCCGGAGCGGCTCAAGGCCCGCATATCTGGGCGTTACGGCCATCTCGAAAACGAACAGGCTGCGCAGATTGTGTCGAAAATCGACCGGCAGTCCCTGAAGCATGTGATTGCCGCGCATCTCTCTCAGAAGAACAATCGCCCGGAACTGGCGGTTAACGCGCTTGCAGGCGCACTGGGTTGTGCCGGGGAGTGGGTTACCGTGGCAACACAGGAGGACGGGTTTGACTGGCGTTGTGTGAACTGAAGGCGTAGCAGGACAAAGAAAAAGCCGGCCCTGAGGCCGGCTTTTTGTGCTGCGGTAAAACTTATTTCTTGGCGGCGTCAGCAGCCGGAGCGGCGGCCGGAGCAGCTGCGTCAGCCTTCGGGGCATCGGCAGCAGGGGCAGTAGCAGCCGGGGCGCTGGCATCAGCTTTCGGGGCTTCCGGAGCCGGGGCGGCAGCCGGGGCCGGGGCCGGAGCGGGAGCCGGAGCCGGAGCCGGAGCAGGTTTTTTTTCGCCGCAGGCGGCGAGACCAACCGCCAGCATGGCGGCGATAATCAGTGAGCGATTCATGATGATGTCTATCCTTCGAAGGTAAGAAATTCAAGCCAAATTTAGTTGGTGCCTCAGGCTGCAAACCCGTCCTAGCATACTGGACCCATCAGTCTGCACCCTTCAGTCCGGAGATCATTTTACCAGTGTTTGAGCACCATTTCAGCGAAGGTATAAAACATCTTGTCACAGCTCTGTGACATGGGCAGCCATAGGCGGTCCTGAACACTCGGAAATCTCGTCAAAACGTTCGATCAGCTGCTGCGCGGCAGTGACGTCATGCAAGCCCTGGGCTGCGCGCATATGGGCATGGTGGAAACGGTGCAGGTAATGGCTGGCATCGAAGATGACGAAGGGGTCGTAGACATGTTTCGCCCCTTTGAGTGTTTCGCGGATGGTGAAGGCGTGACTGAATTGCCGTGCGAGATCGACCAGTCGGGGTTGTTCAGTCGGAAGCTGCCGGCTGTCATGTACAACGATCAGCAGCCTGTTGCTGCGCGCGGCGAGCAGGAACCGGCGCAGCAGTTCGATCCTTGCGGCGCTATTGAAATCTTTGCTGAGCGATTTTTCGAACACCCGGATGATCCGCTGCGTCAGCGGGATCATCTGGTTGATCAGCGACTCGTACTCGCGGTTGCTTTCGAAGCGCCGGTATTGGGTGTTATGCGGATTGCCGGTCAGTTCCATTTGTGCGTCAGCTTCAATCGGATGCCGGTGCGATAAAGCCGGCGCGATACCAGTCGTAGAGCACTTCTGCCGCGGCTGCGGGGATGGGGCTTGCCGGGGCCAGCATCCGGCGATCTGCAAAGCGGCGCAACAGCGTTTTTGCAGTGGCCGGCGGTAAGCAGCGCTCGCCGTTCATGTAGAAGGCCTTGTCGTCATAGAGCAGGATCGAGGCGGCGGATAATTGCATTCCGCGATGCCGGATTGTTTTCGCGAAAGCCGGCAGGGTCATGGCGCGGCGGGGCGGTTCAAACACGACCTGTGATTTGGGTGTGCTCAGATCTTCGCCGATGAAGCGCAGCATGTCGGTGCGGCTCCAGCGCGCCTGCGCCAGCATTTTCAGCAGATCCTTTGCCATTTGCGGGGCGATGCGTGCCGGCTGGCGGGTCGGCTTCAGTCCCGGATCGGCATACAGGCCGCTGGCGTCGAGATTGTCCTGCATGAAATCAAGAAAGCGTGCACAAAGATCCTGCGCCGAAGGGGCACGGAATCCGACGGACAGCGTGATGCAGTCGGACAGCGCGACGCCGTCATGGGCATACCGTGGCGGCAGATACAGCAGATCGCCGGACTCCAGTGTCCATTCGTGTGTTGGCTTGAAATCACGCAGAATTTTCAGCGGCGCACCGTTGACCAGCGTGAGGTCGCGCTGGCTGCTGATCTGCCATCGGCGGCGGCCCTCACCCTGCAGCAGGAATACATCGTAGCTGTCGAAATGCGGTCCGACGCCCCCGCCGGGGGGCGCGTAGCTCACCATCAGATCATCGAGGCGCGCATAAGGGATGAAATCAAAGCGGCCGAGCAGTTCCCGGGCGCGCGGCAACAGCAGGTCGACGCCCTGAACCAGCAGAGTCCAGTCACGATCGGGAAGTTTCGCAAAATCCTGTCGGCGGAAGGGGCCGTGACGGACCGACCACTGGCGGCCATTGCGGGTGATCAGGCGGGATTCGGCTTTCGGCAGCAGGGCCAGTTCAATCAGGTTTTTGCGGGTCATCAGGTCCGCGAATTCAGTCAAGCCGGTGCGGGCGAGCAGGGGCTTTTTCTGCCAGTGCCGTTGCAGGAACTGTGCTGGTGTCAGATCGCTGAGCATTTTGTTGTGCATGGCGGTGGATTATAAGTGGCCTGTTGCCGGGCGTGCTTGACCTTGCGCCGCTTTGTTCACAGAATCGGGCATAGCGAATCTGAATCCCGTGATTCCGGATACCCGTTGTGCCCCGCGCAAGGCCTCGGACCGGTTGATGCATGTTGTTCGAGCGCTGGAATTCGAGCGGCCTGACGCCGATCTCAACCTGATTTGTTTTAAGGACCTGTGCGGGTTCAGCAAGCTGGTGCTTTATTTTTATCCCCGTGACGACACGCGGGTTGTACTGCTGAAGCGATGGAATTCAGCGAACTGGAAATGGATTTCCGTGAATGCGGAACGATGGTTTTCGGCATCAGCCGGGACAACTGCATGGTTTACGGCAGCTTCCGTGACAAACACGGACTGGCCGACTGCTGTCGGACGTTGATGGGAAAGTGTGCCGCCGCTACGGGGTGCTTGAAATGAAGGAATGCGAGGGGGGCGGCGGGAGTGCATACGCCGCTCGACTTTCGTGATCGATCGCAAGGGCGTTGTGCGGCACGCGCTCTATGGTGTGAGCCCTCGCGGGCAAGCGGCGGAAGTGCTGCAGTTAATCAAGGAAATCTGATGCAGATAGCAAAAAACACGGTAGTCATGCTGACTTTTGAATTGCTGGATGCACAGGGCAATTTGATCGAGAAGACCGACGATCCGATCGCCTATCTCCACGGCGGCTACCACGGCATTTTTCCGCTGGTTGAAAAGGAACTCGACGGCAAGGTAGCCGGGCACAGCTGCAAGGTGCGTCTGGCGCCGGAAGATGCGTTCGGCCAGTACGATGCGCAACTGGTGCATATGGAAACGCGCGACAAATTTCCGCCGGAAGTTGCGGTCGGCATGCAATTCGAAGGCCGCGGCGACCAGTCGGGCCATGCCATGGTCTATACGGTGACCGACGTTGCCGACGACAAGGTGGTGGTTGACGGCAATCATCCGCTGGCCGGTCAGACCCTGGATTTCAGCTGCACGGTTGCGGAAGTGCGTGCGGCGACCGGAGAGGAGCTGGAGCACGGCCACGTGCACGGTCCGCACGGCCACCATCACTGAGTTTCGCGGTTTGCCAAAACCCGGCGGAGATTGATCGCCGGGCTTTTTATTTTGTTATTAAAAACAATGGCTTATAGCTATTCCGGGGCGTCATTGCGAGCCAGATCCCGCAAGCGGTATAGCAGATCCAGGGCATCGCGCGGCGTCAGTGCATCAGGGTCACAATCCCTGAGTGCATCGATCGCCGGATGCGGCTCGGTGGCCGGTGCTTCGGCGCTTGCCGATGGTGCCGAGAACAGGTCGCCCTGGGGCGTATGCGCGGCTGCGGCTGCTTCCAGATCGGCAAGATGTTTGCGTGCGCTGCGGATGACTGCTGCCGGCACGCCCGCGAGTTGTGCGACCTGCAGACCATAACTCTGATTGGCCGGACCTTCCTCGACGCTGTGCAGGAACACGATGCGATCCTTGTGTTCAACGGCATCGAGATGCACGTTCACCACCAGCTTGAAATCGGCGGCGAGCTGGGTCAGTTCGAAGTAATGGGTGGCGAACAGGGTGTAGCAGCCGCTACGTTCGATCAGGTGGCGGGCGATGGCCCAGGCCAGAGCGAGGCCGTCATAGGTCGAGGTGCCGCGACCGATTTCGTCCATCAGCACCAGACTTTGCGGCGTCGCGTGATGAAGAATGTAGGCGGCCTCGGTCATTTCAACCATGAACGTGGAACGTCCGCCCGCCAGATCATCGGCGGCACCGATGCGCGTGAAGATGCGGTCGATCGGCCCAAGCCGCGCGCGGGTTGCCGGGACAAATGAGCCGCAGTGGGCGAGCAGGGCGATCAGCGCGGTCTGCCGCATATAGGTCGATTTGCCGCCCATATTGGGGCCGGTGATCAGCAGCATGCGCCGCGTCACCGACAACCGCGTGTTGTTGGCGATGAATGGCGTGACCTGCGCCTCGACCACCGGATGGCGACCGCCTTCGATGTCGATCACCGCTTCGTCGGTGAATTCCGGCGCCGCCCAGTTCAGTGCCGTCGCACGCTCGGCAAATGCCGCCAGCATGTCGAGTTCGGCGAGTGCCGCGGCAACCTGCTGCAGCACGGGCACCTGCGGCGCCAGTTGGCGCAGCAGCTGTTCGTAGAGCAGTTTTTCGCGGGCCAGCGCGCGTTCCTGCGCCGACAGCGCCTTGTCTTCGAAGGTTTTCAGTTCCGGCGTGATGTAGCGTTCGGCATTTTTCAGCGTTTGCCGCCGTCGGTAGTCGTCCGGCACCTTGTCGGACTGGGCGCGGGTGACTTCTATATAGAAACCATGTACCCGGTTGTATTCGACTTTCAGCGTGGTGATGCCGGTGCGCGTCCGCTCGCGGGTTTCGAGTTCGGCGAGGAAAGCCCCGCAGTTGTCCTGGATGCCGCGCAGTTCATCAAGGTCGGCGTCGTAACCGTCGGCGATCACACCGCCTTCGCGGATGACGGCGGCCGGATCGGGTTTGATGGCCTTGGTCAGCAGTTTGGTCAGAGTGTCCTGTGGCGCAAGATCAACAGCGAGCGCACCCAGCCTGCCATCGGCTGCGCCACCCAGCGCCGCAACCAGTTCAGGCAGTTCGTGCAGTGACTCGCGCAGTCCGGACAGATCGCGCGGCCGCGCTGAAGCGAGCGCAATCCGCGCGGCGATGCGTTCGACATCGGAGAAATGTTTCAGCGCTGCGCGCACCGCAACATGACGTTCGTTGTCGATCAATGCGGCAACGGCGGCATGCAGCGACTGCACATGCGGGCGGTCGGTCAGCGGATGATGCAATACGTGGCGCAGGCGCCTGCTGCCCATGCCGGTGGCGCAGGTGTCGAGCAGCGAGAGCAGCGTTGGTGCCAGTTCCCCGCGAATGGTTTCGGTGAGTTCGAGGTTTCGCCGTGTCGACGGATCCATGCGCAGCCACGCGCGTTCGGATTCGACGATCAGCGAGCGCACATGCGCGATCGCCGTTCCCTGAGTTGATTTGGCGTAATCAAACAGCGCACCCGCTGCGGACACCGAAACCTCCAGCGACTGTGCACCGAAACCGCTCAGATCGTGGGTTTCGAATTGTGCGGTCAGTGTGCGACGTGCGACGTCGGCGTCAAAACGCCAGGGGGGCAGCCGGCGCACGGCAACGCCGGGGTCGCTGATGTCGATATTGGAGCCTTCGGCAAGCAGAATTTCCGCCGGACGCAGGCGTTCGAGTTCGATGGCCAGATTAGCGGGCGCGGTTTCCATGACGCAGAAACGGCCCGATGCCAGCGACAGCCATGCCAGCCCCAGCACGTTTCCGCTGCGGTGGACTGCGAGCAGAAGGTTGTCGCTTTTTTCGTCGAGTAGCGCCGATTCGGTCAAAGTACCCGGCGTGACAATACGCACCACCTTGCGTTCGACCGGGCCTTTGGAGGTGGCCGGGTCGCCGATCTGTTCGCAGATCGCGACTGATTCCCCCAGTTTGACCAGCTTCGCCAGATACTGGTCGACCGCATGAAATGGAATTCCCGCCATCCTGATCGGCGTGCCGGCGGATTCGCCGCGGGAGGTGAGCGTGATGTCCATCAGACGCGCCGCGCGCTCGGCATCTTCGAAGAACAGCTCGTAGAAATCCCCCATCCGGTAGAACAGCAGCATGTCGGGGTGTTCGGACTTGATGCGCAGATATTGCTGCATCATCGGGGTGTGGGCCGCTATGTTTTTTGAGGATGTTGTGTCGGCCTTCATGGCGTCAGTTTCAAGGTTGGTAGGCGATATGTCGACGGAGAACGGATGTCCGGTCTGGTGAGGCGCGAGCCCCGAATATTACGATACTGCTTGCGTTATCCTGCGCGTCCTATTTTTTTGCGGGAGCCCGATGCCAGTCTTCCGGCTTGACGATTTTTTCGCTTGCCGGATCCATCATGTAGTGCGGCGACATGATCTGCACGCCGTATTCGTTGAATACATCCTGGATATTGGCGTGGAGTATGCTCATGACCTCGGCACGCGGGCGCGGAACGCGATAATGGTCTGGTTGAAGATCACCACCAGCATGCCCTGATAAAGGTGCTCCGGGTATGTGTTTTTCTGCGCCTCGCCGGATGCGCACAATGCCGGCCCGGCAGCCAACGCGGCCGTGAAGAAAAACGCACAAAAACGCAAGAACATTCGCATAGATAACCCCGCGATTAATGATCGTCAGCTCCGCATTAGGCAAGGCAAGTGCTGGGCGCGTCAAGTTTGCGGCTGACACCGTCCGAGTAGGTGGAAAAACGTTGTCCGGGAATTATCAAGCACCGCGCTTTACCGGCGCTTGTTATGATGCAGGCGTGAATTTTCCTGCGCGCCTCATTGAGCCCAAGTACGGCCTCGCCTTGCTGATATTGCTTGCGTGTGGTGCTTGTACTCCCCAGCAGGCCCTGATGTCGGCCCTTGTTCCCGACGGCACGATGTCCATGCTGTTGGGGCATATGCAAAGCCTTCCCGATGCCAACCGGCAACGTGTCGCGGAACTGGAAAAAAAGGGTGATTGGGCAGGGCTGGCCAGATTCGCCGAAGACAATATCACCAAGGATCCGTTCAGCAGCGAGTGGCGCGTGGTGGCCGGTTACGCGCAGTCGCAGTTACGTGACTATCCGAAAGCCATCTTGCATTTCGGTGAACTGGTGCGGATGATGCCGGACGATGCGGCCGGTTATCACCTTCTGGCGGAAGCGCAGCGGGCATCAGGCCAGTCTGAACGCGCGGTCGACACGCTGGAGCGGGCGTTGCTTGTGGTGCGGGAGTCTCCGGTGACTTTCCAATTGCTGGGCGAGGCCAACAGCGATCTGGCGCGCTATGTGCCGGCTGCGACGGCCTACCGTCGGGCCCTCGCCATTGATCCGATGTTTGACGAAGCGTGGTTCGGGCTGGGACGCGCATCTCTGCGTCTGGCTCGCAATGCAGATGCCGGCGAGGCGCTGCGTGCGCTGGAGCAGATGCGTTCCCGCCGCGCTGCCGAACTGCGGGCGATGATCGGCGGGTGATGTCGGCGCTGCGCGCCGTTCAGGACTTCAGCGCCTGCGTCAGATGCGGTGCTATCAGCGGCAGCAGCTGCGCGAAGACTTTCGGATTGCCGGCAACGATATTGCCTTTTTCCATAAAGCCGTCATTACCCTGAAGGTCGCCGACGAGGCCGCCGGCTTCGGTGATCAGCAGTGCCCCCGCGGCGATGTCCCACTTGCTCAGACCGAATTCCCAGAAGCCGTCGAGACGTCCCGCGGCCACATAGGCCAGATCCAGTGACGCTGCGCCGGCGCGGCGGATACCGGCGGTGTTTTTGATGATGTCGCGCATCATGCCGAAATAGGCCCCCATGTTCTCCAGTTCCCGGTACGGAAATCCGGTGCCGATCAGCGCGGGCTGCAGATGGGCCCGCTTGCTGACGCGGATACGCGTGTCGTTGAGATAGGCGCCAGCGCCCTTGCTGGCGGTGAACAGGTCGTTGCGGCCCGGATCGTAAACCACGGCATGGGTGAGTACGCCCTTGTGTGACATGGCGATCGACACCGCGTATTGCGGGAAGCCGTGCAGGAAATTGGTGGTGCCGTCGAGCGGATCGATGATCCACTGATACTCGGAAGTGCCGGACGCGCCGGACTCCTCTGCTAAAATCGCATGCGCCGGATAAGCTTCGCGCAGGGTCTGGATAATTGCTTTTTCGGCTTCACGGTCCACCTCCGACACAAAATCATTCGCGGATTTTTCCCTGACAGCGATGACATCAAGGTTTCGGCCGGCGCGGTTGATGATGCCGCCGGCGCGGCGCGCGGCTTTGACCGCGATATTGAGCATTGGATGCATGGTGGGCTGCGATGTGTGATTTAGAAAGAACGAAAAGCAGAACGAGAAGCAGAACCGAAAGCGCGCAAGACAACTTCGACCGGCAGTATTTTACGTGATCCCGCCTGACCCACTCAAAAATATTCGTATCGTGCTCTGCGCTACCGCCCACCCCGGCAACATCGGTTCGGCGGCACGGGCGATGCGTACCATGGGCATCACCGACCTCGCGCTGGTCAATCCGCAGCGTTACCCCGATCCGCAGACGCAGTGGTTTGCGGCCGGTGCGACCGATGTGCTGAGTACGGTGCGGGTCTGCACTTCCCTGGACGAGGCATTGCAGGGAACGACCTTCGCGGTGGCCTGTTCGGCACGCCGCCGCGATGTCGCGGTGCCGATGGTCGATGTGCGCGAGTCGGCGGCGCAGGCCGTTGAAGTGGCGCAGTTGCATCGTGTGGCCTTTGTCTTCGGCAATGAAACCTCGGGGCTCAGCAACGACGAAGTCAGTCGCTGCGGATTGCTGGCGAGCATTCCCGTCGCTCCGGATTTTTCATCGCTGAATGTGGCGGCTGCGGTGCAGGTCTTTTGTTACGAACTGCGCATGGCCTGCGGTGCGGCGTTGCCGCTGCCCAAGGATGAGCAGCTGGCATCGCATGAAGAGGTCGAGGCGTTTTACGGACATCTCGAAAGCACGATGACCCAGACCGGATTCCTCAATCCGGCACACCCGCGCAAGCTGATGCTGCGGCTGCGCCGGCTGTTCGGCCGCTCACGGCTGCAGGTGGAGGAGGTCAATATCCTCCGCGGCATTCTCAGCAGCCTGATCACCCCCAAAAAGCGGGATTAAATGTGGGGTTATTAACCTCATGTTTATAAGGCAATTTTCAGACCCTCCTGAATCTTGATTAAAATAGTGGGATTTAATCTGTCTGTTGGATTGATCAGGCTCCGCTTATGTTTGAGCGCATTCAGGAAGACATTGCCGTCGTTTTCGATCGCGACCCCGCCGCCCGCAGCCGCTGGGAGGTGGTGACCTGTTATCCCGGTTTCCATGCCTTGCTGGCTCATCGGCTGTCACATGGCCTTTGGATGGGCGGTTTCAAATGGATGGCGCGTTGGGTTTCGCACTGGGCGCGCTGGCTGACCGGCATCGAAATCCATCCTGGCGCGCGCATCGGCCGACGGTTTTTTATTGACCACGGCATGGGCGTCGTCATTGGCGAGACCGCCGAGATCGGCGATGACTGCACGGTTTATCACGGCGTTACGCTGGGCGGCACAACCTGGAACAAGGGCAAGCGCCACCCGACTCTGAAAAACGGGGTGGTCATTGGCGCCGGTGCCAAGGTGTTGGGGCCGATCGTCATCGGTGCGCAGGCCAAGATCGGTTCCAACGCCGTCGTGGTCAAGGATGTGCCTGATCAGGCGACGGCGATCGGCATCCCTGCGCGGATTGTGGAATCGCAGGAATCCGGCGGCGGTTTTGCCGCCTATGCGGTGTCGTGCGATGCCAATGACCCGGTTGCACGGGCGATGCATGCACTGATCAACCACAGTGCCGAAACCGATCAGCGCATCGATCAGATCCTCGCTGAACTGAAGCGTCTGGGCCTGCAAATCGAGGGGGCAGAGCAGTCCAAACTCGACGCCGGCAGCCTGAACCGCATAGTTGACTAAAACTCAGGGGTTATCTATACTTGAGTGAGTTGGTAGGACTTTGTCTTGGGCAAAACAGGGTGTTCTTAAGTATTTGTTTTTAATGATTATTTGAGGTGCGACATGAGACTGACGACTAAAGGCCGTTTTGCAGTCACCGCCATGGTGGATCTGGGCATGCGTCATGGTACGGGGCCCGTAACACTCGCCGAGATCAGCGGACGGCAGCGCATTTCGCTGTCCTACCTGGAGCAACTTTTTGGCAAGCTGCGGCGCCGGCAGATTGTGGATTCGGTGCGCGGCCCCGGCGGCGGTTATTGCCTCGCCCGCGACATGTCGCAACTGACTGTTGCCGAAATCATTTTGGCGGTTGATGAGCCGATCGACGCAACACAGTGCGCCGGCAAGGAAAACTGCAAGGACGAGGAAAAGTGCCTGACCCATGATCTGTGGGCGAATCTCAATGATCGCATTTTTGATTACCTCGGTTCGGTGACCCTGCGCCAGCTGGTGGAAAACCAGCGCGCCAAGGATGCCGGGATCGCACCGGTGCATGACATGCGCAAAGTGTCGCGCAAGCCGGATGCGGTAACCGCCTGAACCGGTTTCAAGCGCTTCCTTGGCCATGATGCACGTCTATTTTGACCACAACGCTTCAACGCCGCTGGATCCGCGCGTGCTGGAAGTGATGCTGCCTTTCCTGCATGAACAGTGCGGCAACGCGTCCAGCCGTCACGAGTTCGGCACGGTGGCGCGTAAGGCGGTCGACCGGGCGCGCGAACAGGTCGCGGCAATTGTCGGCGCGCAGCCGGCGCAGGTGGTGTTTACCAGCGGCGGCACCGAAGCCAACAATCTGTTCATCCGCGGCATGGCGGCCGGCATGAAGCCGGGGCAGGTGGCGGTCAGCAGCATCGAACATCCCTGCGTTACTGCACCGGCGCAGGATCTCGCGCGCCAGGGCTGGAAACTGCGCAAGCTCAAGGTGAATTGCGACGGGCGTATTGATCTGAATGATGTCGATGCGGCGCTGGCCGAAAAAACGGCGCTGATGTCGGTGATGCTGGCGAACAACGAGACCGGCGTGATCCAGGATGTTGCGACGGTCGGTGAACGCGCGAAACGCGCCGGCGCGGTGATGCACACTGATGCCGTGCAGGCGCTGGGCAAGATCCCGGTGGAATTTTCTGCGCTGAATGTGCAGGCTCTGACGTTGTCGGCGCACAAGATTTACGGCCCCAAGGGCGCGGGTGCGCTGGTGGTCGACAAGCGATTGGATTTGCGTGCGGTACTCACCGGCGGCGGACAGGAGCGAGGATTGCGCGGAGGTACTGAAAACGTTCCGGCGATCGTCGGTTTCGGTGTCGCTTGTGAAATTGCGGCAGGCCGGCTCAAAGAACTGGGAGCGCGGCTTTCCGGTCTGCGCGAACGGCTGGAGCAGGGACTGACCGGCATGGGGGCGGTGATTTTCGGCAACAACGCGCCGCGACTGCCCAATACTTCGTATTTCGCGTTTCGCGGCATTCATGGCGAGACGCTGGTGATCGAACTCGACAAGTCGGGTTATGCGGTGGGTTCGGGCGCGGCCTGTTCCAGCACCGACAACGCGCCCTCCGGCACGCTGCTGGCGATGGGTGTCGAGCCGGAACTGGCGCGCGGCGCCGTGCGGTTTTCACTGGGTGCTGACAACAGCGCCGAACAGGTCGATGGATTTTTGCGGGCGCTGTCGGGTGTGTTGCAGCGGCTGCGTACGATGCAGGCTGTTGCGGTCTGAATGAAATGCGGGAGTCTGAAATGACAATACAACTGACGGAAAGTGCGGCAAAACAGATCAAGGCGCAAATTGCCAAGCGCGGCAAAGGGCTGGGCCTGCGCGTGGGCGTCAAAAAAACCGGCTGTTCGGGCTGGGCCTATACCTATGACTATGCCGATGACGTCAAAGGCAGCGATCAGGTGTTTGAGGCCCACGACGCCAAACTGGTGATCGACGGCGAAAGCCTGGAGTTTCTGAACGGTTCCACCGTCGACTATGTGCGTGAGGGCCTGAAGCAGGCCTTCAAAGTGGAAAACCCCAACGTCGACGCCACCTGCGGCTGCGGCGAAAGTTTCACGGTCAAGGCGGGCAGTTAACGCCTCCCCCACCCCGGTTTACAGGATGCATTCATGAGCAGCGTTTTAGACACCCTCGTCAGCCAGCCATACAAGCATGGCTTTGTCACGGACATCGAGTCCGAGACCGCGCCCAAGGGGCTGAACGAAGGCATTATCCGCATGATTTCGGCAAAAAAGAACGAGCCGGATTGGCTGCTGGAGTTCCGCCTGCAGGCCTATCGTCACTGGCTGACGATGACCGAGCCGCAGTGGCCGAACGTCAACTATCCGAAGATCGATTTCCAGGCGATCAGCTATTACGCCGCGCCCAAGCCGAAGAAAAAGCTGAGCATGGACGAGGTTGATCCGGAATTGCTGAAGACCTTCGAGAAGCTCGGTGTGCCGATGCACGAACGCGCGGCGCTGGCCGGCGTCGCGGTCGATGTCATATTTGATTCGGTGTCGGTGACGACAACCTATAAGGAAAAGCTCGCCGAAGTTGGCATCATTTTCTGCTCGATCACCGAGGCGGTGCATAACCATCCGGAGCTGGTGAGGAAATATATGGGTTCGGTGGTGCCGACTGCCGACAACTATTACGCCGCGCTGAATTCCGCGGTGTTCACCGACGGTTCTTTCTGTTTTATTCCCAAGGGCGTCAAATGCCCGATGGAGCTGTCGACCTATTTCCGCATCAACACCCAGGACTCGGGGCAGTTCGAGCGCACGCTGATCATTGCCGAAGAGGGCGCCAAGGTGTCATACCTCGAAGGCTGCACCGCGCCGAAGTTCGATACCAACCAATTGCATGCGGCGGTGGTGGAACTGGTGGCGCTTGACGATGCTGATATCAAATATTCGACGGTGCAGAACTGGTATGCCGGCGACGAGAACGGGGTCGGCGGCATTTACAACTTCGTCACCAAGCGCGGGCTGTGCAAAGGCCGCAACTCGAAGATTTCCTGGACCCAGGTCGAAACCGGTTCGGCGATCACCTGGAAATATCCGTCCTGCGTGCTGCTCGGCGACAATTCGATCGGTGAGTTCTACTCGGTGGCGCTGACCAATCACAAACAGCAGGCCGATACCGGCACCAAGATGATCCATATCGGCAAGAACACCAAAAGCACGATCATCAGCAAGGGCATTTCGGCCGGTTACTCCAACAACAGCTATCGCGGCCTGGTGAAAATCGGCGCAAAGGCAGAAGGCGCGCGCAATTTTTCTCAGTGCGATTCTATGCTGATCGGCGCGAAATGCGGCGCCAACACCTTCCCGTACATCGAGGTGCAGAACCCGACGGCGAAGGTGGAGCACGAAGCCACTACGTCGAAAATCGGTGAAGACCAGCTGTTCTATTTCCAGAGCCGGGGCATCGGCACCGAAGAAGCGGTGTCGATGATCATCAACGGTTTCTGCAAGGACGTTTTCCAGCAACTGCCGATGGAGTTTGCCGTTGAGGCAACCAAACTCCTCGGCCTGAAACTTGAAGGCAGTGTCGGATGATCAACGCAAACGCAAAAACCATTCTCGAAGTCCGCAACCTGACGGCGACTGTTGCCGGCGTGGACATTCTCAAGGGTATCAACCTGACGGTGCGCGCCGGTGAAGTGCACGCCATCATGGGGCCCAACGGTTCCGGCAAAAGCACTTTCTCGAAAGTGCTGGCCGGCCATCCGGCCTACGAGGTCAAGGGCGGCGAAGTGCTGTTCGAGGGCAAGGACCTGTTCGCGCTGGCCTCGGATGAGCGTGCCCGCGCCGGCGTATTCCTCGGATTCCAGTACCCCGTCGAAATCCCCGGTGTCACCAACAGCGCCTTCCTGCGCCTCGCCTACAACACGGTGCAGGGCGGCCGCGGCAAGGAAGAGCTCGACCCGCTGGAGTTCGATGATCTGGTGCGCGAAAAAATGAAGCTGCTGGAAATGAATCCGGAGTTCCTGAGCCGCAGCGTCAATGACGGCTTTTCCGGCGGTGAAAAGAAACGCAATGAAATCCTGCAGATGGCGCTGCTCGAGCCCAAGCTGTCGTTGCTCGATGAAACCGACTCCGGTCTCGACATCGATGCGCTGCGTGTGGTTGCCGGCGGCGTCAACAAGCTGCTGACGCCCGACAATGCCTGCGTGCTGGTCACTCATTACCAGCGCCTGCTCAACTACATCACCCCGGATTACGTGCACGTGATGTCCGCCGGCCGCATCATCAAATCCGGTGACAAGTCACTCGCATTGGAACTGGAGTCGCGCGGTTACGACTGGCTGCTCGATGACAAAAAAGCAGCCAAAAAGGCCGCGGCGTGAACGTGACAGCCACCCATCCGTACGTGGCGGCGCTGCTCGCCGGCAGCGCTGCGCTGCCGAAAAGTCCCGCGGCCTGGCTCGACTCGCGTCGCGCAGCGGCGCTGGAGCGCGCCAACGCGCTGTCGGTGCCGACCACGCGTGACGAAGAATGGCGTTTCACCGACCTGACCCCGCTGACCAAGTTGCAGGTGCAGCCGGTGGCCGCGGCAATCAAGGTTTCGGCGGCTGACATTGCGACCCATGTCGTACCGGAAGCGGCGATGCGTCTGGTGTTTGTTGATGGTGTGCCGGCGCCGGAACTGGCGCAGCAGGGCGCATTGTCTGCCGGCGTGACGGTGATCGCCATGAGCGACGCACTGAAATCGCATGCCGCTCTGGTCGAGCCGCACCTGGCAAAGCTCGCTGGTGTCGGGCAGGAACTGTTTACTGCGCTCAACACGGCTTTTCTGCAGCACGGCGTGTTCATCCATCTGTCGAAAGACGCACAGCTGAAAGCGCCGATCCATCTGCTGTTTGTCGCTGCCGGAAATGGTGTCGCGGCTTATCCTCGCTGCCTGATCGTTGCCGAGAGCGGCGCCGAGGCTTGCGTGATCGAGGATTACGTCGCACTGGGTGACGAGGCCTACCTGACCAACGCGGTGACCGAAATTGCCGTGGCGCCGAATGCTTCGCTGCGCCACATCAAGCTGCAGCGGGAAAGCCAAAAAGCCTTCCACATCAGTAATTGCGCGGTGACGCTGGCGAAAGATGCGCGTTTCCAGTCCCATGCGGTGACACTGGGTGCACGACTGTCGCGCAACAACCTGAACATCAGTCAGCAGGGTGAGGGTATCAATGTCGAGATCGACGGCCTGGCGCTGATCGGCGGCCGGCAGACGGCTGATACGCACACGCTGGTGGATCATGCCAAAGCACACGGCATCTGCCGGCAAACCCACAAGACCATCGTCGGAGGCGCCGGCCATGCGGTATTCAACGGCAAGGTGTTTGTCCGCGAAGGCGCGCAACTGACGGATTCGTCACAGCAGAGCCGCAACCTGCTGCTGTCGGACAAGGCGCGTGTTGATACCAAGCCGCAACTCGAGATTTTTGCCGATGACGTGAAGTGCGCGCACGGCGCTGCTGTTGGTCAGCTCGATGCCGAGCACCTGTTCTATCTGAAGAGCCGCGGTCTGCCGGAGGCGCAGGCGCGCAATCTGCTGACCTATGCTTTCGGTGCCGAGATCATCGACCACATTCCCGTGCCGTCGCTGGTCGCTGCGCTGGAAAAGCTGGTGATGGCGCGTACCGAGGCAAGTCTGTGAGCGCGCGCGACAAACTCGCGACGCCGCTGGATGTTTCGGCGCTGCGCCGGGACTTTCCCATCCTGAGCCTGAAGATCAAAGATAAGCCTTTGATTTTTCTTGATAATGCAGCATCGAGTCAGATGCCGCAGGCAGTGATTGACCGCTGGGTTAAATACCGCAGCGCACAGCACGCCAATATTCACCGCGCCGTGCACTACCTGTCGGAAACGGCGACGGCGGAATACGAAAAGGCGCGACTCAAGGTCCAGGCCTTCATCAACGCCAAAGAATCGCGCGAGTGCATTTTCACCAGCGGCACCACCGACGGCATCAATCTGGTGGCACAGGGTTACGGGCGCAAATTTTTCAAGGCCGGTGACGAGATCATCCTGACCACGCTGGAGCATCACTCCAATATTGTTCCGTGGCAGATGGTTGCCGAAGAGCGCGGCGCAAAAATCCGTGTGGTGCCGATCAACGACCGCGGTGAGCTGCTGGTCGAGGATTACCGCAAGTTGTTCAATGCGAACACCAAGTTCGTGGCGATGACGCACGTTTCGAACGCACTGGGCACGATTACGCCGGTCCGCGAAATGATCGCGATCGCGCATGAATATGGCGTGCCGGTGCTGGTCGACGGCGCGCAGGCCGCACCGCACCTGAAGGTCGATGTGCAGGATCTCGGATGTGATTTTTATGCCTTTTCCGGTCACAAGCTCTGCGGCCCGACCGGTATCGGCGTGTTGTACGGCAAGGCTGCACTGCTCGAGAAAATGCAACCTTTCAAGGGCGGCGGCGACATGATCCTGTCGGTGACCTTCGAAAAAACCACCTATGCACCGATTCCCGCCAAGTTTGAAGCCGGAACGCCGCCGATCGGCGAGGCGATCACGCTGGGTGCGGCGATTGATTATCTTACCGCCATCGGCATTGAGTGCATTGCCGCCCATGAAACCGATCTGCTGGATTACGCCACTGATCAACTCAACCGTGTGCCCGGCGTGCGCCTCATCGGCACCGCCGAGAAAAAAGCCGCTGTGCTGTCGTTTGCTCTTGATGGCGTGCATCCGCATGACGTCGGTTCGCTGCTCAATGATGATGGCGTGGCGATCCGTACCGGCCACCACTGTGCGCAGCCGGTAATGCAGCGCTTCAAGGTGCCGGCGACTTCACGCGCTTCGTTTGCCTTCTACAACACGATGGACGAAGTGGATGCGCTGGTCGCCTCCATCGGCCGTGTGCAGAAACTGTTTGCCTGACCGATTCACGGAATAGCGATACCGCAATGGACAGCCGTCAGCTTTACCAGGAAATGATCCTCGAACATAACAAGAAGCCCCGCAACTGGGGCATGCTCGGCGATGCCACGCACAAGGCAGAAGGGTTGAATCCGTTGTGCGGCGACCATATTCATCTGTCGCTGAAGCTCAATGGCGACCAAGTCGAGGCCGTTGGTTTTGAAGGCGAAGCCTGTGCAATCTGCAAGGCCTCGGCATCAATGATGACCGTCGCCGTCAAAGGCAAATCCAAGGCAGACGCCGAACGGATGGTCCAGGAGTTTCGCGACATGACCACCGGCAAGCTCGATGCCGCCGGTCCGCACCACCTCGGCCGTCTGACCGTGTTTTCCGGTGTCAGCGAACTGCCGACCCGCGTCAAATGCGCCATCCTGCCCTGGCATACGCTGCATGCGGCGTTTGCCGGTACTGATACTGCTTCGACCGAATAAAAAAAACCGTTACTTCATCCGCAACTTTCATTCATGCCGAAAATCGCCGAAATCGAACCGACCCCGAATCCCAATGCGATGAAGTTCATCCTGCGGGAACCGTTGACCTGGGGCATTACCCGCTCGTATGACAAACCGGAGCAGACCGTCGGCGATCCGCTGGCCATGGCACTGTTTGATATCGAACATGTTACCAACGTATTTTATGTTGATCACTGGGTGACAGTGACGCAGGACGGCGGCGCTGACTGGGAACAGCTGATGCGCGATCTGGCGGTACCGATCCGTGAAGCCCCGTCGGCCGATGCGCAATCGGCGCAACTGGCCGAGCAGTCGAGCGAGGCGATGGATCCGGCCAAGCTGAGCCCGGAGGACCGTGAACGACTGGACAAAATCAATGCCGCGCTCGACGAACAGGTGCGTCCGTACCTGCAGAACGACGGCGGCGATCTTTACGTCGTCGGCCTCGAAGGCAACAAACTCTCCGTGCATTACCAGGGTGCTTGCGGCAGTTGCCCGAGTTCGCTGTCGGGTACTCTCGCCGGCATCGAGAACCTTGTGCGTCAGATCGAACCCGATATGGAAGTCGTCGCGGTTTAAGGCTATCGACATGGCTGAATGGATCAAGGTGTCGGCGGTCGGCGAGATCGCCCAGGGCGGCTGCAAGGTGGTGGATGTCGATGGAACGACAGTAGCCGTGTTTAATGTCGGCGGCAATTTTTTTGCGCTCGAAGATGTCTGCACCCATGACGGCGGCGAACTGGCCAGCGGTGTCATCGACGGCGATGAGGTGATCTGCCCGCGTCACGGCGCGCGCTTCTGCATTCGTACCGGCGAGGCGCTGACGGCGCCGGCCTATGAACCCACGGCAAAACTGCCTTTACGCATCGAGAACGGCTTCATCGAAGTCCAGGATGACCGCTGGGATTAGTCACTGATTTTCCGGTCGTTGCTTTTCGCAAAGCCTCCCCGCACAATGCCCTCGCAGGCATATCAGGCATTTCAACCGGGAGGAGACCCAAGTGAAATCCAGTTCTGTAAGCCGTGTCCTTGCGTTTGTCGCCGGCAGCGTTCTTGCCGTCTTGGCGTTTGCCGCTGCAGCCCAGCAATATCCGACCCGTCCGCTGCTGATCGTCGCCCCGTTCTCGGCGGGCGGTGATTCCGACCTCGCGGCGCGCAACCTCGGTGCGGTGATCCCGAAATACCTGAAACAGAATGCCGTGGTGCTGAACAAGGTCGGCGCCAGCGGCGCCATCGGCTCCGAGCATGTCAAAAACGCTGTCCCCGACGGCTATACGCTGCTGCTGGCGCGTGTCGGCTCGCAGGCGACGCTGCCGGCACTGAAGCCGGATCTCGGCTACAAATGGAATGACTTCAGCTTCCTTGGCATCCTCGAACTCAATCCCTATGTCTGCGCGGTGGTTGCCGACAGCCCGTACCGCAGCTTTGGCGACCTCGTTGAGGGCATCCGCAAAAATCCGGGCAAGCTGAAATACAGCACCGCCGGCGTCGGCACCATCCATGAAATGGGGCCGCAGCTGCTGTTCGACGTGCAGAAGCTGGGCAAGGAGGCGGCAATCCAGATCCCGTACAAGGGCGGCGGTGAGGCGGCCACCGCGCTGCTCGGCAAACATGTCGATTTCGGCTGCTCCAACATCGGCACTGCGCTGGGTTTCATCAAGAACCGCCAGTTGCGCGCACTGCTGACCACGACCCCGGAACGCTTCAAGGAAATCCCCGACGTGCCGACGGCGAGGGAGGCGGGGTACCCGGCGCTCGAGCGCATCATCGGCTGGAGCGCCCTGTACGGCCCGCCGAAAATGGACCGCAGGCTGGTCGCGCTGTGGGGTGACACGCTGCAGAAAGTCGGCGCCGACCCGCAGTGGACCGCCGCCACCGAAAAGATCGGCTCCGTGCCGCATATCAAGTCGCCGGAAGACACGGCGAAGTTCGTGCAGGAGCAGTATGAAACCTATTACCGTCTCGGCAAGTCGCTGGACATCGTCCTGAAATAGGCTGTTCAGCAAGGCAGAGCAGGTCGCAGCAACTGCGGCGTCGGTTAAAATCCGACGCCGTAGTTTTTTTGACGCCACCTGAATCGATACCCGGCCTCCATGGACACCCTGACCCACGCACTTTCCGGTGCACTGCTGGCCCGCGCCACCGCCGGCATCGAGAAGCCGGCGCTGCCCATGGGGCGGCGCATCGGCATCGGTTTCCTGGTCGCCGCGTTTCCCGACAGCGACGTCATCGCGAGCTGGATTTCACCGCTGGCCTATCTCTATCACCATCGCGGCGTGACCCATTCGCTGCTGATGCTGCCGCTATGGACCGTGCTGCTGTCGCTGCTATTCGCGCTGCTCTGGCGCAAGGGTCCCGGCTGGAAAAGTTATGCGCCGGTGGTCGCGCTGTCGCTGGCTGTCCACATCGCCGGCGACTGGATCACCACATTCGGCACGATGATTTTCGCGCCGCTGTCCGATTACCGGCACGGCCTCGGCACCACCTTCATCATCGACCTGTGGTTCACCGGCATCATCCTTGGCGGTCTGCTGCTGTCAATGTTGTGGCGGCGCTCGCGGCTGCCGGCAGTGGCGGGTCTGGCAGTGCTGGTGGCTTACGTCGGTTTTCAGTATCAGCAGTTGCAGAGTGCGGTGAAATTCGGTGAGCGTGCCGCGCGCGAAATGGGGCTGTATCAGCCGAAGATCAGCGCGCTGCCGCGACCGGTGTCACCGTACAACTGGATGGTGATCATCGAGGGCGAAGAGGACTACCGTTACAGCCACATCAATCTGCGGCGCAAGACCGTGCAGACTGCGCCGCCGGATGCCGGCCTGATTGCGCGATTGGACGCGGCTTACCGTCCGCTTGATCAGGCGGTATGGGAGAAGGATGTGCGTTACGGCAAGGGCTCGCAGGGCGCCGCGGTACGCGCGGCCTATCAACATCCCGAGTTCGCCTTCTTCCGCTGGTTCGCGGCCTATCCGGCCTTGCATCAGGTCGACATCGGCGGTGCCCACCTTTGCGTGTGGTTCAAGGACCTGCGTTTCCTGACGCCGGGTCGTGATGCCTTTCCGTTCATTTACGGCATGTGCAGTGAAGGCACGGGGCCGTTGCGGCCTTACGAGCTCAGCGGCGGCGCGCGTCAGCGCGTCTACTAGTCCGGAGCATCCGGGCCAGACTGGTGCGTGAGCCCGGATGGTGCATCCCAATAGGGCGTCTTCCAGCAAAAAATTTATTTAAGTACTTGTTTTTAAATATAATTCTAATTGACATCTTAATTGTTGTCTGTTCCGGGCGTATCACGGCCCCTTCATGAATCAACATGAAGGTCAGGCAAATTTTCGGGAGATACGGACCATGATCAACGCCGGATTCGTCGATGTTGCGTTCACAGGGGCGTCCATCGAGCCCGACATGATGTTTCTCGCAGGGTATGTCGCTGAAGCGCTGATGCTTATTGTGCCGATGCTGATCGCTGCCTGCCTGATCAGCCTGTATCGCCAGCACATCGGTTCCGACCGATTGTCCGATGAAGCCGAGGCCGTTGACCACGAGCCGCGTCAGGCTTGATGCCGTCCTCATATTGTTCCGGCGCTAAGCCGGGAACGCTCAGTCCTGCTCGGCCGAGAGCAGGCAGAGCATCGCGTCCAGCCCCGTGTGGTTGATCGCGTAAGTGGTTTTCTCGCGTACCACCGGTTTCGCGTGGTAGGCAAAACTGACACCGCATGCCGCCAGAAACTTCAGATCGTTCGCGCCGTCACCAACGCCGGCAATCTCCGCAGGTGCCGCGCCGGTTTCAGCAGCGATGCGTTTCAGCGCCGCCAGCTTGGCGTCTGCGTTGACGATTTCACCGAGAACCTGTCCGGTCAGCTTGCCGTTGATGATCTCGAGCACATTGGAGTGCGTATGGTCGAGGCGTACCCGGGTTTTAAGACGGTCGGTCATATAGGTGAAGCCGCCGGAGACCAGCAGTGTCTTGACGCCGGCAGCCTGCACCGCGGCGAGCATGCGCTCGGCGCCCGGTGAAAATTTCAGCCGCTCTTCATAAACCCGCAGCAGCGCGGATTGATCCAGGCCCTTGAGCAGCGCCAGGCGTTCGCGCAGGCTCTGGTCATATTCGATCTCGCCGCGCATCGCACGTTCGGTGATGCGTGCGACTTCGGCCTTGATGTTCACCATGTCGGCGAGTTCGTCGATGGTTTCCATGGTGATCAGCGTCGAATCCATATCCATAACCAGCAACCGGAAGTCGCTGAGCTTTCGGCCTTCAGGTACGAAACCGAAATCGAGTCTGGCCTTGCTGCACAGTGCAGCGATGTCGTCGGCGGGTTTGGCGCCGCGCAGCCTGAAAGCCGTCGCACTCAGGCGATCGATGGCAGAAGCGCCGGAGAGTTTGGCAAGCTCCTTGAGGTCGCGCGTTTCGATGTCCGCGCCCTGGATGACGAGATGCATGGCTGTTATCGTGAAAATTGAGCGGCGATTATAACGGACGCCGCGCCGCGGCATTTCAGGGCGCGATCCATGCCGCTATGCGTTCGATGACCTCGCGCTCGATGCCGTTGAAGCCGTGGTAGGCGCGCGCCTCGCAGGGGTTGCCGACGGAGATGCCGCCGTCGAAAACCATCAGTTCCTTGCGCGGTGTGGCGGTCAGACGCCCGAGAATCGGCGGCACGTCGGCAAACAGGCAGACTCGGCATCCGTCATCGCGGTGGTGGGCGACGAGCACGGGGATGCGGATGCTGTCCAACGCCATTTCCGGCACGGCGCGGGAGCGCTGGTCGCGCACCACCGACGCCGTCAGCACAATGCCGTCGGGACCGCCCTCGGCCTGCGGCAGCTGGGTGGCGATATAGGCGACCGATTGGGTGCCGCGGCTGGTGCCGATCAGCCACACCGGAGTTTTTGACTGTTCACGCAGCCAGGCGATCACCGCCTTGACGTCGGCGATATGTTCGGCGGTTTGCCGGCTGCCCGACAGATAGGGCGGGGACTGTTTGTCCGACGGCGCATCAATGACCACGGTGGTGAAGCCGCGTTCGAGGTATTGCTGGCGCGTGCGCACCAGAAAGTTGCTGCCCAGTCTTGGCATGCTGCCTACGGCTTCCATTGTGATGCCGCCGTCACCCCCGGCAAACAGGACCACCGCAGCCCGCGGCTTCTCAGGGGTTATTACGAGAATGCGCTGGGTCACGCCCGGCCGGGTCGACATATCCACGGTGCACTCGGCGTGCTGCGCTTGTGCGGGTGAGCAAGCGGCGAGCAGTAACAGGGCTGGTAACAATCTGGAATGAAAGGTCAGGTTCATTTTTGCAACTATGCCGGTTCCGTATGAATGCTCATCATATCCCGACCGTGCCAAAGCAAGACCGGTTCCTGCGTGCAAAGCCCGGAACAGGCGTGTTAAATTAAACCTGTTCTAGATACCGCTCACCGCCGCTTCAATCATGCTGGCATGT